>JAJDWM010000747.1 GCA_022825595.1 Bryobacterales bacterium
CGTACCGGAGAGATCAAGCGGTCGCCGACAGCGCGCCAAACCAACCGCTCGAATCGCTGAGGCACTTCAAGTTCACCCAGCCCTTGGTTCTCCCGTATCGGTTCTGGCTCGACGCTGCGCCAAGACCTTGCAAAGGTCTGAAAGGCGCGCTTGACCGCAGCAGGGCGCAGTATGCCGACCTGACCGAGTCGGACCAGCATTGCTGCCGCTGAGACGCCATAGAGGTGCTTGAGTCTGATGATCTCTAAGTAGGTGGTGCCCAGACGCGTCTCGCCGACCTGCTCCAACAAGTGTCGGGCCGGCACGAGAAAGGACCCCGCGAAGCGGTTCATGGCCGCTTCTGGCCCTATGGCAGGGTTGCCGGTGGAACGGATGATTCTGTGGGCAAGTTCGTGGGCTAGGGTGAAGCGTTTGCGTTCAATGTTGCTCCGGCTGGACACCACGACCGCATTGGCGATCGGCTTCCCGCCTCGCAGCGCCCGGCACGCCAAGCCGTTGATGCCCTCGGGGAGATCAACTTCGATCACCTTGATGCCTTTGTCTTCCAGTACAGCGCACAGGCTGGGCACGGGATGCAAGCCGAGGTCCCAAGCGTTGCGAAGAGCATCGGCCCAGTGATCGATTTCTTCCTCTGTAGCAGCGCTGTCGTACCGGTGTCCCCCGAATGGATCGCCCTCTGGCGTCAGCCCCAAGATCCCCTCTACGCTCAAGTACCGCTCGAGGTGGTCGATCAGGGCGGCCTTGGCCTTGGCCCGGTCGCGGGCCTTCGTCCGGGAGTTCTTGCGGAACTCAAGGCCGTCGATCTCGCCGACCTGAGTGCTCATCAGGAAGTCGAGCGAGACATTGAGCGCCTTCCCGAGACCAACTAGGACGGACGAAGAAGGCATCATCTTGCCTAACTCGTACTTGCTGATCGCCTGTGGGGTGATTCTTGGGTCCACCTGCTCAGCAAGTGCTCGCATGGACAGACCAGCCCGTTGACGGGCAAGCCGGAGTCGTTTCCCGAACACGCTGTTACCTCCTAGCTCACAACCTTTGGTTGATTATATGTGTAGTAATTCCAATAATATCAACTATTAGTTGTTCCTTCTCTATGTTTCAGACAAGACTTCAACCAAGTTGGAGAAATGGCAAACGCACATGTATCGGATGGAGTACGAGGTGAACGGAGAGATGTTGTTCTCGGACGCCTCGAGTACATCTACATCGAATTCGTAAGCTATCCGCCCATACGCCAAGTCGCCGAAGCCACCGCAGCTCTGCCGCCGGACCGCTCGAGGGCCGGGTCCCCGCCGCAATGCGCGACACACATGCTTGCGGCACGTCTTTCCGGCTTGCGGGATCCTCCCCGCCGGCTGGTCCGGGCGGTTCGGATGCGCCCAAGCGTCGCATGGTCGGCCCCGCGCCAGGCTGTGCTAGACTCCGAATTTCCGGCGCTGGGCGCCTCGCGAACTGCCCGCACGGTCGCCGCCACACTGGTCGATGCTTCTGGCGATGGAGAAGCGCCTGAGGGAGGCGCTGTCCGAGCACATCGCCAGACAACACGGGATCGAGGTCGACGTTCCCATCGAGCTTCCCCGTCAGGCGAGCCATGGCGATCTGGCGACACCGGTTTGCTTTACCTTGGCGAAGCACCTGCGACGCCCTCCCCGGCAGATAGCAGCCGACCTTGCGGCAAAGATCCCCCCGATCGAGGGGATCGAGTCACTTGAGGCCGCTGGCGCCGGCTACGTGAACGCCCGATTGGACCGCGGTGCCTACGCTGCCCAGGTGATGGGCGGTGTCGAGGCCGCTCCGGCCGAGGGGGGAAAGGTAATCGTCGAGCACACCAACATCAACCCCAATAAGGCAGCCCACATCGGCCACCTTCGAAACGCCGTTCTGGGAGATACTCTGGTGCGCCTGCTGCGCCACTTGGGCCGGCCCGTGGAGGTGCAGAACTATATCGACAACACCGGCGTGCAGGTGGCGGACGTGGTCGCGGCGTTCCATTTCCTGGAGCGAAAGGGCACCGCTGAGGTGCGAGCGATGGCCGCCGATCCATCGGTCCGATTCGACCACCTCTGCTGGGATCTGTATGCGCGCATTTCGGCGCGCTTCGCGGCCAAAGACCCGGAGGCTCTGGCGTGGCGTGCGGAGACTCTGCGGGCCCTCGAGGGGGGCGCGGGAGAACTGGCGGTCTTGGGTGGGATCGTTGCGGACGCGATCGTGCGCTGCCATCTTGCCACCATGCGGCGCATCGGCGTCGCGTACGACGTGCTTCCCCGCGAGAGCGAGATCCTGAAGCTCCGCTTCTGGGCCACCGCGTTCAAGCTGCTCAAGGCTCGGGGCGTGATCCGCTTCGAAGGCTCAGGCCGCAACGTCGGCTGCTGGGTAATGCCCGCCAGCCGTTTCCTGGCGGCGGCGCAGACCGGAAAGGGATCGGTCGCGCCGGCCAAGGAAGAGGTGGATCCGGACAAGGTGATCGTGCGATCCAACGGGACGGTGACGTACGTCGGGAAGGACATCGCCTACCAGCTGTGGAAGCTCGGACTCTTGGAGGGCAAGGACTTCGAGTACCGCCCCTTCGGTGGCCCGGAGAATGGGGGAACTTGGGTCACAGCCGCCGAGGCCGGCGATCCCGGTGCGCCGAGCTTCGGGAACGGCGAGCGCGTGTACAACGTGATCGACGTGCGCCAGTCGTATCTGCAGGATGTCGTGCGGGAGGCCGTGGCAGCGCTGGGGTACCGCAGTCAGGCCGACGCGAGCGTGCACTTCGCCTACGAGATGGTGGCGCTGTCACCGCGCTGCTGCGCCGAACTGGGCATCGACCTCAGCGAGCAGGACCGGGCCAAGCCCTACGTGGAGGTCTCGGGCCGCAAGGGACTGGGCGTGAAGGCGGACGACCTGCTGGACCTGCTGGTCAGGTCAGCGCTGGACGAGGTGTGCAGCCGCCACCCGGAATCGCATGACGGGGAGCGTCGCCGGATCGCCGGGCAGATCGCCGTCGGCGCATTGCGCTACTTCATGCTGCGCTTCACGCGCAATACGGTGATAGCATTCGACTTTCAGGAGGCCCTCTCCTTCGAGGGGGAGACCGGCCCCTACCTGCAGTACGCGGCGGTCCGGTGCCGAAACATCCTGCGCAAGCACCGCGCCGGAGGCGGGGGACCGGCGGATCCTTCGCGGGCCGAGCTGCGGCGCCACCTGCGGGATGACCGGCTGTGGCAGCTAGTGCTGGCCATGTCCATGTCGCGATGGACCGCCTCGCGGGCGATGGACGCCGGGGAGCCGGCACAGCTGGCCCGCAGCGCGTTTCAGGCAGCGCGGGCGTTCAACAACTTCTATCACCACACGCACATCCTGAACGAGCCCGACGCCGGCCGCAAGCGGGTGCTGCTGGCGATTGTCCAGCTGGCGCTGCGGGAGTTGGCGGAGTTGATGGGTCTGATGGGCATGCCGGTTCCGGCGAGAATGTGAGCGGCGCTGTCGGGATGGCCGAGGCGAGCGGTGGGCCGGTGCCGCCGCGCACCCGTGCGATTGTCGATCTGGCCGCGATCTGCCAGAACTACCGGCGCTTGGCGGCCTTAGCCGGCCGCAGTGTGGAGCTGATGTGCGTCGTGAAGGCGGACGCCTACGGGCACGGCGCTGGGGAGGTCAGCCGGGCCCTGTTCGACTCCGGTGCGCGGCACTTCGCGGTGGCGACGCTCGACGAGGCGGTTGGCTTGGCTGAGGCAGGCCTGGAAAGCCCAGTGGCCGTGCTGTTCGGTTTGGCTGCCGGGGAGGAGCGGGAGGCGGCGGCGCGGGCCGTTCGCCCCATGATCAACTCCTTAGGGCAGCTTGAGCGCTGGGAGCGGGAGGCGCGCCGGTTGGGCCGGCGCCTGCCATGCCACCTGATGTTCAACACCGGCCTGAACCGCCTCGGCTTGGACTTGCACGGGGGCAGCGCTGGGCTGGAGAGAGTCGACGAGTCCTCGAATTGGCTTGACTTCGAGGGCGTGGCGACGCACTACGCCGCGCCGGAGAATTTCGCGTCCGGCCAGACCGGCGAGCAGGCTGGAGCATTCCGGCGGGTTGTGCGGACACTGCGGGAGCGGGGCGTGGCGCCCCGGCACATGCACACTGCGGCCAGTGCGGCGATCGTGCACCGCCGCACGGACGACCGGGTGCGCGCCGACTGCACGATGGCGCGTCCGGGCTTGGCTCTGTACGGGTACGTGCTCCGGGCAGTTGGCCGAGACGGGGCGCCGACCGCAGGACTGCGTCCGGCCTTGGAGTGGCGGGCGCGGCTGAGCGGGCTGCACGACGTGGCCCGCGGGGCGGCTGTCGGGTATTCGGCTTCCTTCGTTGCGCCCCGCGACATGCGCGTGGGTGTGCTGTCGGTGGGATTTGCGGACGGGCTCGACCGGCGGCTGGCGAACCGGGGCTGCGCGCTGCTGCGGGGCGTGCCGTGCCCAATCGTCGGGGCGATCAGCATGGACCTGACTGTGATCGACGTAACGGCCGCGCGGGGAGCTGCAGAGTCGGACGAATGCGTTGTACTGGGCAGGCAGTGGCAGACGGCGCAAGGCATATCGGACCTCATCGGCGGCGTTCCGTACGAGGTGCTGTGCGGAATCTCACCGCGCGTGCCCAGGCAGTATGTCCAGACTGGAGTGCCGGAACGCCAGAGCTGAGGCACAAGCTCCCCCTCGGAGCCTCCCCGCAGAGTGCGGGCGCCCCGCGCGGCCGTCAGCGGCCGATCACGAGAGGGACGAGATTGCTGGGCAGGCCGTCCGCGGAGATCACGAGAGAGCCCTCGCCGGGGGGTGCGGCTGCTGGTATCTCAACCTCCACCAGATAGGTGCCGACATAGCCCGGGGCGAGGTTTGCCGCAACAACCCTCGCCTCCAGCCCGGAGACGCGGGCGGCCAGCCTCGCGACGGGGGCGGGAGGATTGGAGCGGGGCGATTCCACGCCGGCCGGCCAGTGGGGCCTGACTGCCCCGAGCCCGGACATCATCGCGAGCACGCTCGCACCCGGGGACGCCGGCCGGGCCCACCCGACCATGGAGCCCGAGCGGGCGTCGAGCACAAGGGGATCGCCGGCCACTACAAAGATCGCGGGCGAGACCTCTTGCAGGGGCAGGTCCATTGAGTGGGACGCTCCGGGAGAGTTCAGCAGCAGCCGGACCGAGCGGCCCTCGACGCGGAATGGGACCTGCAGCTGGGTACGCCCCTTGGAGGCGTGGAGGACGGGAGCGGCCTGCCCGTCGGCGCGTGCGCTTTGGGCCTCGATGCCCAAGATCGTGAGCAGGCTGCCCGGTGCCGCCGGACGCTCTGCCAGGTCGGCGGCGCTGAGCGCCCGCAGGGCCCGGCTCACACTCGGGGCGTGCGTCCAGCGGATCCCGTGGCCGTCGAGAGCGACATAGAGCCGGCCGCGGAGCGGGTCGACCGCCAGATCGATGATCTCCTGACTCGGAAGGTTGCCCGTGATGGCTGTCCATGGCCTCGGCGGCAGCGGGAGGGAGAGGTCCGTCGAGGAGGCGTACACGCCAGGGGCCCCTGCCACGTAGACTGCCCCGGTCTCGGGATGGCCGACAACCTTGGTCCAGCTGCCGGAAGGCAGGTCGGCTGTGATGTCCACCCAGAGCGCACCACTGTTCGATGACCGCAGGACTCGGGTGCCGACGACGGCCGCAGCGGCCGCTCCGCCCGGTACGGCCCAGATGCTCCAGACGGCCTCGCCGTCCGGGTCGGTCCAGACCAGGTCCCAAGTCCGGCCATGGTCCTCCGAGAGCCAGATGCGACCGTTAGTAGTACCGGCCCAGAGCTGGCCGCCGTCGGCCATTGCGCTGACAGCTTGGCCCTCGCAGTCGGGATGCGGGCGGCAGCCCGTCAGGTCCGGGGAGATTGCGCGGCCGTCGCGCCAGATGCGGTGGGTCGCCGCGTAGCCGGGTGGGAGGAGCGGGCCGGGGGGTGCTGATCCCAAACCGGGCGCCTGGGAGACGTTCCCTGGTGAGCGGCCACCCTCGGAGGTTGCCGTCCAGTCGGCGGATGGGCCGTGCCAGGCGAGTTCCAGCGTTCCAATATGGGACGCCAACAGGGGAGCGCCGCCCTTTCGGCCATCGAGGATGCGCACGGGTGGGAAATTCGGGAGGCGGGCGTTCAGGCTGGCCCAGGTGATGCCGGCGTCGTGAGACTTCCAGAGCCCGCTGGAGTTGCCCACGACGATCAGCTCGGCGTCTGCGGGCGAAATCGCCAGCACGGACTGCCAGCGGCCGATCACTGTTCCCCCGGGCGAACGGGTGAGGTTCGTCCATGAGCGGCCACCGTCGTCGGAGCGGAAGAGGTGCTCGGCAAGCATGTACGAGACGCCGGCGCGGTATGGGTTGCGGACGGCAGTCGCCGATCCGCCTTGGATTGGGCTGCTCTCGAGCCCTGCCCGGAGGTCGCGGTCGGGCCGCTCCGCCGGTGCCCACGTAAGACCGGAGTCCGCGCTGACCCAGATTCCGGCCGCGCGGAGCGAGACGTACAGCCGCTGTCCGTCGGCGGAGAACCAGGCATCCTCCGGGGCGTCGCCAACCGGGCCTGCCAGACCGGCGGCGACGCCCGAGCCACCAACGGGCCGCCAGGTCGGATCGGCCGCTTGGGCGGTGGCCTCCTGCGCCAAGTAGGGGGCTAAGCACAGGGCGAGGACGGTTGTCTGAAGCGCGCTGCGCGGCATGCGCCCGAGGATGTTGAGGGCCAATCGCCCCTTTCTTGATGCTAACCCGCCCACTTCGGAGGAGCACGCGGAGGCAGGGGCAGGTGCGCCACCGCTTGCGGGCGCACGCTGGCCGACCAGCGGCGTCTCCGGCCTGCGCCAGGCGCGCGAGCCGAGCGGTCCGGGGCGGATCAGGCGGCGTCCGACCCAAGCAGGCCGATCCCTGCCAGCTGGGTCTCAAGAGCTGCGAACTGACTATCTGCCACCTGCCAAGCTGCAGCCTAACGGAGTCCATGCTCCGCAGAACCACGACTCAGTCCTAGACGAAACACGGATGCTACTATGTTGGCAAAGGATCTTCGGAAGAGGTGCACCTGTATCAAGGAAGGAGAGTGTGATGCGTCGTGTCATAAGGACCATCCAAGAAGCATTCCGTTCTGCTATGAGCAGTCCGCAGATTGAAGATCACGAAGCTTCCAAAGATGAGATCGCTAGGGGCGTCGTCCAGCGAACCGCAATGGGCAGCGTTCGACTATATCGCGGAGAATTCCTTACGAGTTAAGAAATTGACAAGGAACGAGAACTGCTGAAGAGCTGGGAATTCGATGACCTAAGAAGATAGACTCTTACCCGACTTCGAAGTAATTCAGGACTTCTACGATGCGGCAGAACGCTTCACCAAGGAAGTTGAGATTAACCATCAGTCTGTGTTTTTTCCTGCCATCAACTAACTAAGATACGACGGTCACCATCTCTTGAATGAGACAGATTCCCGATCTTCATCCGATCATGCTCTTTGCAAACAGCACATTCTTGTCGAGCGAGCCCTGCCAGGTCTCAACGTTCGGGTGTTCATGGCCTCGGACGATGTGCGTTGCATCCTCTGCATCCTTGTCGAAGCACAAGACCTCGGACGGATCTACCAGCCCGAGAAGGGCCGGTGAATGGGTCGTGGCCAGTACCTGCGCGTCGTAGGCAGACCAGAGCGAATCGCGTACCCCCTCCAGCGCGAGCGGGTGAATGCCGTTTTCCGGTTCCTCAAGCAGATAGACTTCCCCCTTGTGGGGAAGATAGGCCAGCAGCGTGAGGGCCAGAAAGCGCATGGTTCCACCGGAGACCGTCCAAGACGGCACTTCCAATCCAGTGCTGTACCGGAGAGTCACGTAAGCGCGCCGGTCCTCGGGGCGCACGAAGACGCGTACGTCTATCAGATCGGTGAGTACTGTTTGCACGTGACTCAACCACTCGCTGTACTCGGTCGCGTTCCTCTCCCGTAGGCACTTGATTGCCCACGGCAGGTTCGACCCGTCGTCTGCGAGACCGCTGGATCGGTAGCGGCTAGGGCTGGGATGACGCATTGCCTCGCTGTCTAGGGACACGCGCCTGACTCCGGCTTCCAGCATTCGCTTGAGGAAAGTGGTTGCCGGGAACTTCTTCGGGGACTCGGGGAGGTTGGCCAGCGTAGACCGACGTGGACCGAATGCAATAGACGTTGCCCAGCCCCTGCCCGGCCTGGGTGCCGTTTCGACATAGTATCTGTCGGTCCCTCGATCCGAT
Source organism: Bryobacterales bacterium (assembly GCA_022825595.1). Lineage (GTDB taxonomy): Bacteria > Acidobacteriota > Terriglobia > Bryobacterales > UBA6623 > VXMF01. The sequence continues at coordinate 8,221 of JAJDWM010000747.1, forward strand.
TTGCTCACCACCGACCTCAATCCGCGCCGGCCACTTCCTAAGAGGATCGATTGAGGTGGCGAGGGTGGAGTTTGAAGCACGGATCCCCAAGAAGGCTGAGCTCTTGTTGACTGCGGCATGAGGAGAGCACGTTCGTACGAGATCCGTAATCCTTCGCCGTCGTCGCGAATTGCGATCTCATACCTGCACACACTAGAGCCCTGCTTGGACGGTAGCCGTTCTCGCAGCTCCCTTGGGATGTCCACCTCGATCGCGAGCTCGAATCCGGTCTCCCCACCGAGACGGTCCCAGACCAGATCCTGAAAGTTGGCAGTTCTCTTCCCGACCGCCCGCTCCAACCCGTCCCTCACTAGGTCGCCCAAGAAGGAGATCGCGTCAAAGAGCGTACTCTTGCCACTGGCGTTAGGACCAATCAGCACGTGGAAGCGGTCGAGCCGTAGGTCCACGTAGCGCAGGCAGCGGAAATTCAGCGCCTGAACCCGCCGAATCATGATGGTGGCTTGTGGCCGGTATCCTGTGGCTCCTCGGAAGTGCGACGCGCTGCCGAGGCGCGGCAACCAGAACTTACAGCACGTCAGCCCGCTTGCCGGCCACTCTATCGAAGGCCAGTTGCTCGAGGGATCCTCAACGAGGCCGACCAGGCACTCGCACTTCTGTCAGATCGGATGACTCGTGATGGACACGGCTCCACCGCCGCCGATCCGGCTGCCGAGTGAAGTGCCGCACGCAGCCGCGAGAACAAGAATCAGAATCTGCCATCACGTCACTGGGAAAAGGCCCAGGGCACTGGGATCAGGTCGTGCCGGTGAGGAGAATGGCACCCAGCCTCCGACGCATTGCATCGCAATCTCGAGGAGCCAAGGCGCCGAGTCTTCGCGCGAGATAGGTAGTCATCGAGTGGGAACAGCTTGGCACGGACCTTGCACGGGAGCCGCAAGCCGGGCCCGTCCAATGGCGAACGAAAGCGGATGGTCGGCGCCTTCTCTCGCGGGCCTGCCTCAGAATGCCCCCCTACAGTGCACGGCCCCGCCTGAGTCGCCCCCTTGGGCGATCAGCCCTGCCCGGGCGTTAGATCTGGCCCTGGTCGAGGGCCTCGAAGTACCCGAGGTCCTTGGGTAGGTACCAGGGCTTCAGGTAGCAGTAGGTCGGAGGCAGGGGGTTGCGCCCGTCGTAGGCCGTGACGATCGACTGCGCGTTGCGCAGCTGCGTGAAGGCGGCCGGCGGGAAGCGGGGCTCGCGCCGCACCGAGTAGGACTTGGTCACCCCGAACGTTCCCTTGCCGCCCCCGGCCTTCCCGCTCAGGAGCCCCACACCCGCCTGCGACGACTCCGAGATCGAGTACTGCTCCTTGAGGCGCTCGACTTGGCCGCAC
>JAJDWM010000087.1 GCA_022825595.1 Bryobacterales bacterium
GCGAGCACATCACCAGCCACCAACCTCGACGGGCATTCTTCGGTCTTCGGCTGTCCTGCACCACGATGATCGTCCGCCGCGAGTGCGACCTCAAGGAGACGCGGTGCGCCAACCTGTGCCGGCTAGACACACGAGCAAGCGCTTTTTCCGCCACGGTCACCGCGAGACCGAGGTTGTGCCTGCAATGGCTTGAGCCGACCGGTTCACAAGCCAGACGGGCAGACTTCAGGGCCTTCCATCACCTGGAGATTGGAGTGATTGAGGGGAGAGCGATCGGAAAGCTTGGCACTGCGCAGAGCCATTTCCCGGCAGGTCGGACCCATCCGGCTTCGGGTCGTGCCTGCACAGCTGTGGGTACGTCGCCGCTGGCGAGCCGTGGCTTCGAGTCAGAGCGATCTCGCGAAGCGGCATGTTCGACCGGCTTGGGCACGGCTAGCTGACCGCAGTGCGGGCTGCTGCAGTGCTCGGTCAGTCCCCAGCGGCGTCTGCCGACCGATGCCAGTCGCTGCTACGCTCGTTCCTAGCACGGGTGCCAAGAGCCGCACGCTTTCTCAGGTGCATCAAGATCTGGACCAGGAGCAGGTAGTCTCTCGGTGCGGCGGAAGTGGGCCCCGCCGTAGTGCATGTCCAACGCCGTGTTGATACTGTGCCGGCCCCAAACGAAGAACCCTGGCGCTCCGAACGGCCCGGCCCGAAACGTGGTCCATCTACGGGCCCTATTGGCCGATCGGGCCTCAAACGGCGAGGCCCGTGCCGTGGAAGCCGATTGTATTTGGTGGCCGCAACACACTTGCCGCGCCCCAAGGTCACTCGATTCTCGCCGCGGCTGCTGCTAACCGGAGCCGCAGTTCACCCGCCATGACTTTCATACGATGTCAATTGTGAGAGTTTTCCTAGTCGCCGCGTCAGCGCTCTTCCTGATCTCGGCTCCGATGTCCCTGATGAGCCAGCAGGTCGACGGCCGCATCCACGGCGTCATTCTGGACCCGTCCGGCGGCGCTGTCGCCCAGGCCTCGATATCCGCCCAGAACGCCGGCACTGGGGCAGTGCGACGGGCCCTGAGCGGCTCGGGCGGCCGCTACGCGATACCCGCGCTAGCCCCAGGCTCCTATGTCGTGCGTGTCTCCGCGGACGGATTCCGGCCAGTCGCTGGCGAACCTGTCGAACTGGATCTTGGCGGCGAGGCGGAAGCAAGCTTTGTCCTGCAAGTGGGGTCGGCAAGCGAGACCATCACGGTGACCGCGACCTCGACCGCCCTGCAGACAAGCCACGTGGCGGTCGGCAGCGTTATCCCCAACCGCTTCATCGTCAGCCTGCCCCTCAATGGCCGTAATTTCCTGCAGCTCGCCTTGCTGACTCCGGGCACGACTCCGGCCGCGGTCGGATCGCCGGGCAGCGAACGCGGGCGCTTCGCGCTGCAGACGAACGGAGCGCGAGAGTCGGCCAACTCGTTTCTGTATGACGGGGTGTACGCGATCAATCCGATCCTGAACAGCTTCAGCTTCGCCCCGCCGGTCGATGCCGTGCGGGAGTTTCGGGTTCAGACTTCGAACTCCGAGGCGGGCCTCGGGCGGAATAGCGGTGGCCAGATCGCGGTTGCGATCAAGCAAGGCACGAATGAGCTCCACGGCACGGCCTACGAGTTCCTGCGCAACGACCGCTTCGATGCGCGGAACTTCTTCAGCGGCCCAAGCGACCCGGTGCCCACGCTCCGCAGAAACCAGTTTGGCGCCTCCGTAGGCGGTCCCGTGGTCCGCGACAACGTGTTCTTCTTCGGAAACTACGAGGGACTGAGGGAAGACCGGGCGGAGACGCGCACGACGAACGTGCCGACCGAGGCCGAGCGCCGCGGCGACTTCTCCGCCAGCGCCGGACCCCCGCCGATCAACTTCCTGACCCGCCAGCCATTCGCGAACGGGCAACTGGCCTTCACACACCCGGTCGGGCAAGCCGTGGCCACCCTGTATCCTTTGCCGAACCGGGCGGTCGCCGGGCAGAACTTTGTGGCGGCGCCCGTCGGGGAAGACACTACAGACAAGGCCGACTTCCGCATCGACCGCACTGGTGACGGAGGCGGCGTAGCCGGGCGGTACAGCTTTGCCCGGCGCGACCAGCACACGCCGTACGCGGCCCAGCAGTTCTCGTCTGTCCCTGGCTACGGGAACCTGCTTGAGCAGAACGCCCACAACGCGATGGTCTCCCACACGGAGACCTTCCAAACGCGCTGGGTGAACGAATTCCGGGTCGGTATCAACCTGATCGACAACGAGACCCTCCACGAGAACTCGGGAAACAGTCTCAACAGGGGCATCGGCCTGCCCGACTTCGCCACGCGTGACTTGGACTTGGGCCTGAGCTTCTTCCAGGTCACCGGTTACTCGTCGCTAGGCGGCGAGTTCAATAACCCCCAAGTCAGCGAAGTGACCACGTGGCAGGTGTCCGACACCTTGAGCTACTCGCGGGGCGGCCACCTCTTGCAGCTGGGATTCGAGCGGCGCGGGATCCGCCAAGACGGCTTCCGCAATGTGCTGTCCCGCGGCAGCCTTTACTTCACCAACCAGGCCTACACGCAGAACGCGCTGGCAGACCTGCTGCTGGGTCTTCCGACGTACACGCTGGGTGCACGCAGCGACAACGTTCAGGCGGCCCGGACGGGAGCGACGAGTGCGTTCGCGAGTGCTACCGTGAGGGCCTCGCAGGCCCTGACCCTCTCGCTCGGCTTGCGTTACGAGTACCACCAGCCGGCCTTCGACGAGAACGATTCCGCGTCGATATACGACACGCAAAGTATGCAGATCGCGCGGCTCGGCCAAGGCGGTGTCCCCCGCAGCGGATTCCTTGCCGACCGCAACAACCTGGCCCCGCGCATTGGGCTTGCCTTCCGACCGCCCGGAACAGACTCGCTCGTGCTGCGCGCGGGCTGGGGAGTGTATTACAACTTCTCGGATCTCGCCGCCGGCCAGGGCATCTACTTCAATCCTCCCTTCTTCAACGCCCTGCTGTTCTTCCCGTCGGCCTTTGCCCCCCTCTCCATCACCGATCCGTGGCCTGAGGGCGGCGCGGCACCGGTGCCCCCGAGCTTGACGACCTACGACCGCAATCTCCGCACCAGCTATGCCCAGCAGTGGAACTTCACCGTCGAATCGGAACTCTTCACGGACACCGTGCTGACCGTCGGTTACAGCGGAACACGCGGCACGAAGCTGATCGGCGCCCGAGACATCAACCAGCCGGGCCCGTCGCCCGTGCAGCCCAATTACCGTCCCCTGCCTACTTTCTCGGACATCAACCTCATTGCGAGCGGCTTCGACTCGATCTACCACAGCCTGCAGGCGCAATTCCAGTGCCGCCTCCAGAGCGGACTGACGGGCCTGTTCTCGTACACATGGTCAAAGTCGATCGACAACGCCTCTAACTTCTTCGCTTCCTCCGGCGACGCGAACTTCCCGCAGGACAGCAACAACTTGGCGGCTGAACGGGCACGGTCAAGCTTCGACGTGCCGCACCGGTTCACGGGCAGCTTTGTCTATCAGCTTCCGTTCGGGCCGGGCCGCTCCGTCGGGGATAGCTGGACGGGAGCAAAGGCCGCTGCCCTGAGCGGCTGGCAGCTCAACGGAATCGTGACCCTGCATTCGGGCCAGCCCTACACTGTGGCCCTGCCCGGCGAGTTGGACAACTCGAACACAGGGCGCACGAGCTACGGTTTCGGGGCCGGCGACAGGCCAAACCTCGTAGGGGACCCGAACCTCCCGAACCCAGACCCGCAGCAGTGGTTCGACCCATCCGCGTTCTCCATGCCCCCGTACGGAACGTTCGGCAACGCCGGCCGCAACATAGTCACCGGACCTGGCCTCGCAAACGTCGACTTTTCCGTGACGAAGGACTTCGGGCTAGCCGAATCGGCCACCCTCCAGTTCAGGGCGGAGGTCTTCAATCTGCTCAACACGCCAAACTTCCTCAACCCGAACATCTTCTACGGAACGCCGGGGTTCGGCCGCACCTTAGCAGCGCGCGACGGGCGGGAGATTCAGTTGGGTGTGAAACTGATCTTCTAGCTGCCGGCGGGGCCGGAGGCCCAGCTGCCACCGATTGCAGAGACCGGTATGGGCCTCCCGTATGAGCACTGCCACAGCGCACTTCCGGCTGATACGTAGTCATGACGAATGGCGGAGCGCCCCGAAGTTGCTAGTTCCTCCCGTACAGGCCGAAGGCGAATACACCGCTCTTCGTCACAATCGCAACATACCGGCGACCGTTCGCCTCGTCGGTCACGGGAAACGCGCCGGGTGTCGACTGTGGTGAAGTTCCGCAGCATTTGACTGGTCCCGGCATCAACAGCCCGGTCGTGTCTGTGCAGGTCGGCCACTGGCGATCTGCAGTCCGAACTTCGATCTGACTTGACTAGCGGGGCCGACGTCTCGCAACGGCGCGTGCCGGCAACCCTTGCAGGTGACCAGCCGAACCGGGACTATCTCTAACATGTGACCTACCGTAAGGAGTAGGACTCGACTGCCCCCATCGCGACCCGTGCCAAGGCGGGTACAGGTGCATGGCGGCAGGTCGGACCGTGATCGGCAATCCCCTCCCAACACGCATAGCGCCACTGGGTGCCGATCGGTATGATTGTGAGCGGCTAGGCGCGAAGTCGCCGGTCAAGAATTCTCGGCTATGAACTTTGACGCTGCGTATATGCGAGTCTTCTCCTTCCCCGAAGTGGTCCGGGACCTGATGCTGGGCTTCCATGCGGATTCTTGGGTTCGGAAGGTCGACTTCGACACATTGACACGCGAGCAGCCACCCCTGGAGGCACCATGGCAACGACGCGACAGGGAGCGCGACCCCAACCGGGCGGGAGAAGGCCCGCCGTCGAGCGAGAATTCCAGTTGGGGCGAGAGGGACAATGCAGTCGTCTGGCGAGCTGCGAGAATCGGATACAGACCGGGCAGCATACGCCTGATGCTACAGTTCGAAGCCGAGCAAGACTGGAGAATGGCGCTCTTCATCATGCGGCGAGTGCTCCTTCTCATCGACGTTGATCCGTTGGTCACCGAAATCAAGGACGCGTCAAACCCACCGCTCGCACCGGTCGCCCCGTTTGTCCTCTACAACGGTGGCCGGCGATGGACGGCGAAGAAGAATGTCAAGGACCTGATAGCCCGTGGTCCGGCCGAAGCTGACGACTATCGGCCATCGGCCGCACACGAAGTGATCGAAGAGATGTTCTGTCCGGTCAGCGAGTCCGGCGTCGACAATATCGCCGGAATGATGTTTCGCGCCCAAAGGACGAGGACTGCGACTGGGCTGCTCAGGGCAATCCGGGACTCAGAGGTGAGGATCCGGAAGAATCCCGATCTTGAGCTCGCAATTGTTGCCTGGATGTTGGACGTAGTCTTGTCGGCGAGAGCGCCCGATATCAACCCCTCAGAGATTTCGGACTTGGATGATCTGAAGCGGGCCATCGTCACCGACGTAGGCCAGCAAGTCAAGGCCGCCGAGAAGGAGGCATTCGAACGTGCGAAGCGACTTGCGATTCTCGACGGACTGCGAAATGCGTTGCGCCGCTTAGCAAGGGGTCGATTCGGGGAAAAGGGTGAAGCGGAGCTTGCCGCGCTGACCACCTCTGTGAGTTCCGTCAAGACTCTGCACGAGATTGGAAGGTGGATCCGGACAAGCAGGAACGTTGACGAGCTCCGAAAGAAGATGGAAAACACTTGGCTTTCGACAGTCACGCTGGGAGGCATTGACGGATCGGATGTCCAGTAGGCACACGGGGCACACGCACCGTTCGAGCGCTCCACCCACCGCTGCAACAGGGCATGTTCCCAACGCTTGGATCAGATGAAGCGTTTAGGGAAACTCCGGCACACAGTCCTCGCGTGGGGCCGTTGGGAAATCGCAAAAAGGAGATGCACGGACGGAGACTATCTGTCCAAGCGCACAGCGCAAGACTCCTAACATGCTGGAATTGAGGTAAGTTACGAGATGGCAAGACCTAGAAAAACGTGGGCAGACATTGTCCGCGCAAAGGGGTTCGAAACAGGGAAGCGCGAGGGTTATTCCATTGGCTTAGCAGAAGGGCTCATCGAGTCCATGGCCGAGGGTCTGGCCAAGAGCCTAACAATAGTTCTCCAAGAACTGATTGCCGAAAGCCTCTTGCACTGCCTAGAGAAGGGTAGAAGTGAGGGGTTTCGGCAAGCTTTGGCCGAATTTGTCCGGTTTAGGTTTGGAAGTGAAATTGAAGAAAAGTTTAGAGATTTGACAAGAGGGGTTGAGTCTGTGGATGACTTAGAGAAGACTGTGCGGCAGATCGCGTGGGCATCTGATGACGAGAACTTGCTTGAAAGAGTCTCTAAAATCCTAGAAGAACTCCGGTCAATCGCAGAGCAACAGAAGTCCAATTCACCAAGCAACTAGCACCATCCTAGGTTTTGATGTCGACGCTCTTGTCGGCGAATATTCACATACCAGTAATGACACTCAGTGTCGACTAACCTACACAGTTCGTCGAACTATCCTAGAAGGGGCATTTCAATGTGCGTCATCTGAGCGTAGGAACTGTTCTAGTGATAGTAAGCACTCAGTCTGGGACGGATATCGGGGGCGAAGAGATTGGCGCTTGCGAGGATCCAGGGGGACGGGTGGATGTCAGGTCCACAATTCCAGGGTGACCTCCCAGTCCGCGTTCAAGCTCCAGCGCAGAAATGTGATCGAGTGGCGGAGGGACCCGGGCGAGTTGGCCTGAGCAGAGAATCAAGCTGCGCGTGGGTCAGGGCGACGCGTCGGGTGAGCCGGGGCC
>JAJDWM010000440.1 GCA_022825595.1 Bryobacterales bacterium
ACCTCGACGCCCTGGCCGTCATCAAGGACTTCGACAACGGCGGCTCGGATCCGCACATGGTCACGTTTGGCCCCGATGGATGGGGCTATGTCTCGAACACCGCCAGCGGGACGGTTGGAGCCGTGCACGCCGCCAGCGGAGAACTGCGCCTGATAGAGGTCGGGGCGGGCCCTCAGGGTAGCCTGCTGTCGCAAGACGCCTCGAGGCTATGGGTAACGTGCCGCGACGCCGGCAGGATTGACGTGGTCGACACGGAGTCCAAGGGGGTCGTCGGCTCGATTCCGACCGGGGCCGGCGTAAACCGGATCGTTGCGACAGACGGCGACCAACTCCTGGTCTATTCGCTCCAGACGGGTCATGCCGTGGGGATTGCAGACCCGAAAGCAATGAAGGAGGTCGCCCAGATCCCGCTGGGAGGGGCGCCCTTGTCCATTTCCCTGTCGAAGGACGACAGGCACGCGTTTGCCGGTGTCCAGGACGAGGACCAGATCTGGATCGTGTCCGTCGCTGACCAAAAGGTTGTGCAGGTGATCGACACTCCAGCCGGGATGGGGCCGGATCCCGTGCTTGAGATCGGCTCCTACGAGCCGTCCAGGGCCCGCCCGTGAGCGATCGCCGACTGCGCGAACTGCTAGAGGGGGTCCGCGACGGCAGCTGCGATGTGGACAGCGCGGTTGGCCGGCTGCGCCACATGCCTTTCGAAGACCTTGGATTCGCCAAGGTCGACCATCACCGCGAGCTCCGCCACGGGATGCCGGAAGTTGTGTTGGGTCAGGGAAAGACCGTTGCAGAGGTCCGCGCCATCTCTGCAAAGCTACTCGAACGGTCGCCGAACCTGCTGGTGACCCGCGCAACGGAGGCCATGTTCCAGGCCGTGCAAGAACTGGACGGTCACGCCGAGTTCTTCCCCCGTTCCAGAGCCATCCGAGTGTGGGGTGACCGTCAGGAACGAGGCAAGGCCAAGATCGCTGTCGTCTGCGCCGGCACGAGCGACATCGCCGTCGCCGAGGAGGCCGTGGTGACCGCCGAGGTCATGGGCAATGCCGTAGAGACGGTCTACGATGTCGGCGTCGCAGGAATTCACAGGCTGTTACATAGGCTCGACCGCCTCAACTCCGCGCGGGTTGTGATCTGCTGCGCCGGTATGGAAGGTGCCCTACCCAGCGCGGTGGGCGGCTTGGTTTCCGTGCCGGTCATTGCTGTTCCTACAAGCGTCGGCTACGGCGCGAGCTTCAACGGCCTGTCGGCACTCTTGGGGATGCTCAATTCGTGCTCCAGCAACGTCTCGGTGGTAAACATCGACAACGGATTCGGCGCCGCCTACGTGGCCACACTCATCAATCGCCTCTGACCGTGCCCTCCGCAAAGCGGAGCGTTGCGTTCAGGTGCAAGTTGTCACTCTTGGCCGACAGTCCGGGCCTTTTCCGCATGCGCCTTTGCTTCCTCAATTCGACCTGCCCTGCGGTAGGCCGTCGCCAAGAGCGCGTGCAAGCTGGCGTCTGTGGGATGGTCGGTGAGCAGGTCCTCATACATCCCAATCGCCTCTTCGAGCCGGCCTTCACGGGCCAGAGCGGAGGCCAAGTCCCGGCGGGCGTCCACCAGGCCTGGCCTGGCTCGCACCGCTTCGCGCAGCGTGGCGATCGCGTCCTTCCTATTCCCTTGCAGGAGCCGGATCTTGCCCAGCAGGTAGTTCGCTGTGCCGTGTCCGGGATTCCGGGCAAGAGCTGCCTCTAGATGTGGCACGGCCTCGTCGAAGCGCTTCATCTTGAACAGCACTCGGCCGATGGCTTGGTCGACAGCAGGATCGTCCGGGCTTGATTCCTTCGCGGCTCGAAACTCTGCTAGGGCACTCTCGAAGTCGTACTTGGGCCCGCGCTCGAATGCCTCCCCGCGTAGCAGGCGGACCCCCGGTGCATCCGGATTAAGTTCGAACAGTCGTCCAGCTGCTTGCGATGCGAGTCGCTCGTAGGTTTTTCCCAGCAGGTAGAGCGTCTCCGGGTCCTCCCGATCCTGCTCCTGGACCCGGTCGAGCTGTCTAAGGGCCGCTCGAAGCTCTCCCTCGACAATCCTGCAGCGGGCCAGGATTAGCCTCGCCGCTGGCGTACTTGGCCGTCGGGAAAGGAAGCGCTCCAAGAGCTGCGCTGCCTCGGTCACTTGACCTCGCTTGTACGCCCCAATCGCGTCCTCAAGTGTCGGCTCGGCGGCTTCCGGGCCGCGCGAGGGCACCTTGGGGTTAGCATCAACGCCTCCCGCCCTCACTGCCTGATCCAAGAGCTCACGAGTGACCTCATCGTTTGGCCGGTATCGGCTGGCGCGCCGAAGATGGCCCAATGCTGCCGATGCGTCGCCAAGGTCCAGTTGGTAGGCGCCCAGCATCAGGTGCGCCTCCGCGCTGAGCGGGTCGTTCGCGAGCTCCCGCCGGAATTCATCCGCACCCTTGGCAAAGTTCTCGGCGGCCCACAGGACTTGGCCCCTGAGCAGGTGAAGCCCGACCAAGCCCGGATCCTGCTCGAGGGCAGCGTCAGTTTCCTTCATGGCAGCGTGGTCGACGCCATCCATCGCCAGCTCCTCCGCCCGCAGCAGCCGCGCGGGGGCCGACGTCCCGGCCACCGCCAGCAATTGGCGGAACCACCCGGCCGCATGCTCTGAGTAGGTCCTTGTGAGCAGGAGGAGGATCTCAGGATCGCTCTGCGCCTTCTCGTGGGCAGCTTCTAGCAGCGGGAGCGCCTCGGCAAGGCGGCCTAAAGCCCGGAACGATGCACCGAGCCAGAACTGCGCCGCGGGCGCGCCGGAATCCAACTCCGGTGCCCGCTCCAAAGCTTCCACCGCCTCTTGAAAGCGGTTCGTCCGGTAGTAGCTGATGCCTAGGTACAGACTGACCCCTGCCAGCCCGGGCTGGAGCGAGGCGGCCCGCTCCAAGGCTGCGATTGCCGCCGCGTAGTCCCCGCCGAGGTAGCAGGCCAGGCCCAGACCTCTCTGGTATTCGGGGGTGTCCGGCCGGAGCGCCGCGATCTCGGCGTACGCTGCCCTCAGCCGCGAATGGTCCTGTGTCTGCTGCGCCTGGGACACCTCGTGGAGAAGGGCCTCAACGCGCTGCTGTGCTTCGGGGCCGGACTGCGCGGTGCACACGAGCCCCGCTCCGACCAGCGCCGGCAGCCAGACTAACGAGACTGCCCGGCACAAAATCCGGCGCACCGGTTAGATCCTTGGGCGGGGCCCCACAGACGAGAGCCGTCCTGCGGGACCCCGCAATGGGGGGCGCGTGAAGCGCCCCACCCGCTGAGGTTTAGAAGTAGAACTTTGCCGCGATCTGGATCTGCCGCGCATCGCCCGTGCCGGTAATCCTACCCCACGTCGGGAAGTTGGAAGGATCCCAGCCGCCGACTCCAGGATTGTTGAAGTTGACCCGGTTGAATATGTTGAAGAACTCGAACCGCAACTGGGCACCGATGTCCTCGGTGATCGGGATGTTCTTGTACACCGAGAAGTCAACCCCAGCGTGGCCCGGCCCTTCGATGACGTTGCGGCCCGCCGTTCCAAACCCGCTGAAGTCACCGACGGAGGCTGGTAGGTTCGGCTGGGCGAACGACGCCGGATCGACCCATCTGTCGGGTGTGCGCGGGTAGGAGATTGCCGATCCCGACAAGTCCGGGCGTTGCTGCGTTCCCCTGCCTGCGACGTTGTTGTGGTCGCCCACCAGCGTAGGCGTGAGGAAACGTCCGCTGCGCAGCTGGACGATCGTGTTGACCTGCCAGTCGTTGATGATGTGGTTGAGAGCGCCGGTCAGGCCGGTCAGTCTCGGAAGCCTCCACACCATGTCCGCGCTGAAGATGTGCGACCGGTGGAAGTCCGATACGCCTATCGAACTGCGCTCGTCCAGGGCGTTCTGCGCCGATGTGCCCCCCCACTGGGAGTTCAGGTCCATCGACTTCGACCATGAGTAGTTCATCCGGTAGCTCAGCCCCCTGCTGAAGCGCTTCTCCAGCTTGGTCGTCAGGCCATGATAGCTGGACACCGCGTCGGACTGGTTCTCACTGAACGCTCCCCAGTGAATGGTGTGCGGGCGGCGCTGCTGGATGGTCTCTCCATCGGCCGCCGGTCCGGGCAGGGCATTGTTGCCGTCGATGAACGAGCTCAGCTTCGTGCCCTTGGAGCCTACGTAGTTGACCTCCCACATCAGGTCCTCGGCCAGCTGCCGCTGGATCCCGAAGTTCCACTGCTGGATGTACGGCATGACGTTGTCGCGGCGGGCCGTGTGCTGGGCGCTCGGCCTCGACGGATCCAGTGCCGGGAACGGATCGTCCGACGACACCTCGTAGAACGTCTTGTTCACGGCGCTGAAGTTCTGGCCCAGAGCGAATGGGAAGTTGCCACGCATGTGGTTCCCTTCCCAGGCGATGTTGGAGCCGTAGAAGATGGAGTACCCTCCGCGGATTGTCGTCTTCTGCCCCAGCAGGTATGCGAATCCGAAGCGCGGCGCTATGTTGTTCCTGTCCGGGACGATGAAGGTGGGTGTGGTGTTCGCGGCCTCCCCGGTGATCGGGTTCGGGCCGGCAAAGACGAACTGGTTGCCGATCGCGTCGAACCAGGATGCGTTCGGAGGATCGTTGCGGCTGCTGTACCACGACGTCCACTCGTACCGCAGCCCGAAGTTCATGGTCAGGTTGCGGGTCACCTTGATGTCGTCCTGAAAATAGAAGTGCGCCAGGTCTTGCTTCATGTTGGCCTCCGTGCAGGACGAGCAACCCGGGGCCTCGAGCGGCTGAATCCGGCCTCCCGAGGACGGAACGCCAAGAAGGAAGCTGGCGTACGAGAAGCCCGTCAGGCCCGCTGTATCCTGCGGGTCCGATGTCGGTACGCGGTCGTGCGTCACAGTGGCGAAGACGCCATCGTGGAGCACGTGCCGGACCTTGACGTCGGCGCCGACCTTGATCGTGTGGTTTCCGGCGATCTTGGTGAACGAGGGCATGAACTGCCACGTCCGCTGCGGCCCGGAAACGAATGCTGTCAGCCCGGCACCTGCAAAGCCGGTAACCGCGATGTTGATCGGGAAGTCGAAGTCCTCCCGGAAAGTTCCCGGAGACCCAGCCACCAGCTGCGGCAGGCCCAGAGGCTCCGTGCGCCGCTGGATGTTGTCGGAGTTGTAGCCGAACTTGAACTCGAAGATGGATGTCGGGCTGAACATGTGAGTGTCGCTGACCGCCATGTTCCGGAACTTGTTGAAGAACGAAACCTCGCGCCCGGGGAACGCCTGCGGCGACAGGTTCTCGTTGTCGGCCCACGACCAGCGCACGAAGAAGTTGTTGTTGTCGCTCACCTGATGGTCCAGCCTGAGGTTGAGCTGGTCGTCGTCGCGCCGGTCCGGGGTGGTGTTGATGAAGTTGTTCGCCTGCCCCGGAATGTTCGGAGTGAACGGACCGAACACCGCGTCCTGCCACGTTGTCGCGAGGCTGTGGAATCGGCTCTGAGGAATCGTGTTGTTCGCGAACGGCTGGCGGGAGAGAACTCCCCCTGGGCCCTCCTCCGTGCTGAGGATGTCGTAGAGCTGGCCTATTGGGGATCCGTCAGTGTTCGTCAAGAAGGTGCCGCCTCGCATCTCCTGTGTCGGCACGGCATTGAGAATCGTGCTCTCCCGGCGGAACCGGAACGACTCCCAGTTGGCGAACCAGAATGTGCGGTTGCGCTTGACCGGGCCGCCCACGGCCGCCCCGAACTGGTTCCAGCGGAATGCCGGTCGGGTCGGCGCGAAGAAGGTGCGAGCGTCAAGCTTGTCGTTGCGGAAGAACTCGAACAGGCTGCCGTGCACTTCGTTCGTGCCGGACTTGATGGCCACGTTGACGTTCGCGCCCGCCGCGTCCCCGAATTCGGCATTGGTGATGTTTGTTTGGACGGTGAATTCCTGAATGGCGTCCAGCGACGGTCGAATCCCGTAGTGCTTGAAGAAGGTCTCGTTGTTATTCACGCCGTCAAGCGTGTAGTTGTTCTGGTCGCTGCGGTTCCCGGTCACGGCGACCGTCTGGCCCCCGATGATGAAGAACCCGCCGGCGCTCGCGCCGGGCGCGGCTCCCGGAAGCAGGAGCGTGAGCTGCGTCATGTCCCTACCGTTCAGCGGCAATTCGACGACCTTCTCGTTGGCCACGACTGTTCCCAGCGTGGAGCGTGTCGTTTCCAATAGCGGAGCGACGGTCGAGGACACCTCGATCGTCTCGACTACGTCGCCGATCTGCAGTGCGATGTCGACTCGCACCGATTCGTTCACGCGCAAGATGATCCCCTCGACGCGCGAGGTCTTGAAACCGTCCATTTCCACCGTCAGGTCGTACGCGCCTGGCAGGAGGTTCACGACACTGTAGTCGCCCGTGGCGCTTGTCTGCACCGCGCGGGCGATGTTTGTGCTCTGGTTTGTCGCCGTTACGAGAGCCGTCGGAATGACAGCGTCCTGCGCGTCCGTGACACGGCCGACGAGTGTGCCGTAAGTGTTCTGGCCCAGCGCCGTTGCCGCAAGCGCGGTAAGGAGCGCCATCGCTCCCGCAATCCGAATCCAGCGGGCCGAGTGGCCCGATTTCGATTTCACCTCTAGTACCGTCCTTTCGAGTGTCCAGTCAGGGCATCCGAGGCAGAGCCTTCGGCAAGCCCGCGCGTCCGGTCGTCCGACGCCCGCAGAATGACGGAAGCAACAGACTCCCTGAGGCACGGGCGAGCGAGCGCCTGAAACCAGCTAGGAACGTTCCTGTGCTCCCCAATGACCGCCCCAAGAATATGTGTCAGCGACAACCGCGTCAACGGGGATAGGGCAGGCGAAAGGCCTTTTTTTGGGTCTCGGCTGCAATCTGGCCATGTGTGACCCAATTGGCGCGCATCAGGCACCTGGGGAACGCAGGCACTCCGGCGGGGCCAAGCCGAGCCCTCGTACCGCTCTGATCAGCTCAGGATCTCGGTGACGACACGCGCCGGGAACTCGTCGGTCAGACGCTCGTTCCGCCCGTCGTGGGTGTAGACCAGATCGCGGTGGTTCAGTCCGATTTGGTGGAGAATCGTCGCGTGCAGGTCATGCACGCTGACCCGGTTCTCGACAGCCTTGTAACCGATCTCGTCGGTAGATCCGTGAACGGTCCCGCCCTTGACACCTGCGCCGGCCAGCCAGACGGTGAACCCGGTCGGGCCGTGGTCCCGCCCGGCGACTCCCGCCTCGCGGCTCTGGGCTAGCGGGAGTCTCCCAAACTCCCCGCCCCAGACCAGCAGCGTTTGGTCGAACAGCCCCGTCCGCTTAAGGTCACGGATGAGTGCGGCAATGGGCTGGTCGGTCTTGCCGCAGGCATAGCGCAGGGACTTGTCCAGATTCTCGTGGTTGTCCCAGATCTGGCCTTCGATGTAGATTTGCACGAGCCGCACTCCGCGCTCCACAAGCCGCCGCGCCATTAGGCACCGTTTCCCATACGAGGCGGTCCGCTCGTCGTTCAGGCCGTACATGTCCCGCGTCTGTTCGCTCTCCTGCGTCACGTCAAGGGCGTCGGTGGCTGCCAGCTGCATTCGGGCGGCTAGCTCGTAGTTCATGATTCGGGCTTCGAGCTCGGTGTGACCGATCCGGAGGTCCCGATGGCGCCGATCCATCCGGGCCAGCAACGAACGGGCCAGATCCAATACTGGAGGAGGGTACTCTTCGTCGGGCTGAAGATTCAGCAGCGGCGAGCCCTCGGACCGGACCCTCGTGCCTTGGTAGACCGGGGGCAGCCAGCCCGCCTGCCAGTTCTGTATGTGGTTCACCGGCAGTCCCTTGGGATCGTCGAGGACAACGTAAGCGGGCAGATTCTGGTTTTCAGATCCGAGGGCATAGACGATCCAAGAACCGATCGAGGGTCGGCTCGAAAACTGCCGCCCGCCCTGCATGATGAAGATCGCGGGCTCGTGATTGAAGTGTGTCGTGAACGTTGACCGGATGAACGCGATGTCGTCGACTTGGCCGGCCAAGTGCGGCAGGATCTCCGAAATCTCGATCCCCGCCTGGCCGTGCTTCGCGAAGCTATAGGGCGATGGCATGAATCCGCCGGCTTCATTGATGAACTCGATGTCGTTGGCCAAGTCCCGACCCGGCGGTTGGCCCTCGTATTTAGCCAAGGCTGGTTTCGGGTCGAAGAGGTCGACTTGGCTCGGGCCGCCGTTCATGAAGAACTGAATCACGGACTTGGCTTTGGGCTCGAAGTGCGGCGGGCGTACCCTCAGGTCATAGACCCGACGTTCCCCTACTGCTGCGGCTGCTGACTTCGGTATCAGCAAGTCCCGGCCCAGCAGCGACGCCAAGGCCGCACCATGAAGGCCGTCTCCGACACGCGAAAAGAAGTCTCGCCGCGAAGGCCGGCGCGGCGTGTCGCCCCTTTTGCCCCGGTGACTCCTGTACGACTTCATGCTCGCTCTGCCCCGCTCAATCAATGTATATGAATTCCGCCGAGTTGAGGACGGTGTGGCACAGTGTCGCGAGCGCGAGCCAGCGAGCCTTTGACTTCTTCGGCTCCATAGGAACGCGCTCGTCCAGCCTGCGCTCCCAAGCCTTGGCCATTTCCTGCAGCGCGTTCGTGCCCTCGGCGAGTTCCTCCATGGTTGGCCGACGTGCCAGGGCCGTTAGGTAGACCTGTTCCACCTGTGCTTGAGGGGTTTCCCCGACTGCGTCGATCACGCGTCCGGCCATGTAGCGGGAGTTGGCGCGCAGAATCTCGCTGTTCATCATCTGGAGGGCTTGCGATGCAACCGTCGACTTCGACCTCCTCAGGCAGTTGGGCTTCAGTTGCGGAGCGTCGAACGACTCCAGAATCGTGATTGGCCGCGAGCGCCGCTGCTGGACGTATATGCTGCGCCGCTGACCGGCGTCGGTGTCCTGGCCCACCACCTCGCCGTCCGGTTTGACCTCGATTTCGTCCGGAGGGCCGAATGGGTCCGGATCGAGGCGCTGGGCAACCTTGAGCACGGAGTCGCGAATGGCGTCGGAACCCAGCCGACGCATGGGGAACCGGGACAAGAGCACATTCTCGGGATCTGCGCTCTTGGCGGGCTCTTCAATCCGGGAACTCTGGCGATAGGCGGTGGAGGTCAGGATCATTCGGTGGAGCGCTTTGAGGCTCCAGCCATTCTCGACGAAGTCGACGGCCAGCCAGTCCAGCAGCGCCGGGTGGGTCGGCGGCGTGCCTGTGCGACCAAAGTTGCCCTCGCTCTGCACGATGCCGCGGCCAAAGTAGTGCTGCCAGACGCGGTTGACGAACACCCGGGACGTCAGCGGATGGTTGGGCTGCACCAGCCATCTTGCCAGTGCAAGCCGGCGGCCGCTCGACCATTCGAGGGGTTGCAGATCGTAGGGCTTGATGCCCTCGCTGAGCACCGATGGCACGCCGGCGTCCACTCTCGGGCCGGGATTGCGGTGTTCCCCGCGAAACAGAACGTGAACCGGAGTGGGCTCGCCACCCATGTCGAAGATGGCTCGGAGCTTAGGTTTCGTCCGCAGGCTCAGCCTTGCCTTGACAAACGCGTCGAACAGCGCGCGGGCCTCGTCGCCACGCTCGCTCGATGCTTGTGTGGCGTCGGCTCCAGTTGGTTCGGACGCGAGGCCGTCGCTCAAGACCTTGCGGGCGTCGACCAGTGCGTCCTGCGGTACAGGCAGCTCCAGCAGCTTCCTGCGGACGGTCTCGGGCAGGTCCCGCAGCTTCTTGGCCAAGTCCGCGATCTCTGCCTCGATCGGGGCGTTGTGGCCCGCGACCTCGTCCACCTCCTCTGCTGGCGCTCCCGGCAGGAGCCGCGTGTTGGTCTCGTTCCAGTCGGCGTCTGGGCCAATATCGGCCTCGCTGGGAGACAGCCAGTCATAGGGGTCGTACGCGCTTCTGAGGATGGCGCTGAGGCGATAGTAGTCACGCTGCGGGATCGGGTCGTACTTATGGTCGTGGCACCGAGCGCAGGCGACCGTGAGGCCCATGACTGTCGAGGTCAGGATCTGCAGTTGGTCGGCGACGACCGTGAGGCGCTCGGCCACGAACCCTTGGGAGACGCTGTATGTCCCGTCCGGGCCCATGCGCAGAAAGCCGGTGGCAACGAGCTTGTCACCCAGCTCGGGTTTGAGCGGAAGCGGCTCTTCCCTGTAGTTGAAGAGTTCGTCGCCTGCTATCTGCTCGATCAAGAATTCGTCATACGGCTTGTCGGCGTTGAGCGCCCGAATGACCCAGTCGCGGTAGCGCCAGGCATGTGGCCGAACTGCGTCGTAGTCTACTTGGCCTTCAGAGTCGGCATAGCCGGCCGCGTCAAGCCAGCGCTTCCCCCAATGCTCGCCGTAGGCCGGGGATTCCAGTAGCCGGTCCACCAGCCGTTCATAGCTGTCCTCGCCGTCGTCTGCTAAGAAGGCTTCAATCTCGGCGACCGAGGGTGGAAGCCCGGTGACGTCGAAGTATGCGCGCCGCACCAGGGTCTCGCGGTCGGCGTCGTCGGCGAATGCGAGGTTGCTGTCCTGAAGTTTGGCCAGCAGGAATCGATCGGTCGGCTGCCGGACGCGATTCTCGGCATTGACCTTAGGGGGAGACTGCTTGCGCGGAGGCCGGAATGCCCAGAACTCACGGTCTGCCTGACTGACCAAGGGATCTGTGTCTGGATCGACAACGACTGGCGGGTCCTCGTCCCACTGGGCTCCCGCGCTGATCCACTCGCGCAGCCTGTCCAACTCTTGGGAAGTGACCGGCCGGTACGAAAGCCTGGCTTGGTCCGCCTCAGGCGGCATCTCTTCGGCGGCAATGCGGCGGATGAGCAGGCTGCCGTCCGGATCGCCCGGCACGATTGCGGGCCCAGACGCTCCGCCTCTGAGCGCTGCCTCTCGTGTTCGCAGGTCCAGTCCGCCTTCTTGCCGCCGCCGGCCGTGACAGAGGACGCATTTGACATTGACGATCGTAACCAGTACGTCGCGTGGGTCCACCTCTCCTAGCGTGCTGTCACCTGTCGCTCCTGGGCTCTCTCCTTCCAGCAGCGCTCCATTCTCGATCCAGCGCCGAATCAGTTCCACTTCCGCCGATGCCAGCTTCTCGCCGCCCATCG
>JAJDWM010000645.1 GCA_022825595.1 Bryobacterales bacterium
AAGGGCCACGGCGGCTACTCGGTCTTCGCCGGCGTGGGCGAGCGCACGCGCGAGGGCAATGACCTCTGGCTGGAAATGCAGGAGTCCGGGGTCGTGAATCCCGACGACTTCAACAAGTCCAAAGCGGCACTGATCTACGGCCAGATGACCGAGCCGCCCGGGGCGCGGCTGCGGGTCGGGTTGTCCGGGTTGACCGTCGCGGAGTACTTCCGCGACGTCGAGGGGCAAGACACGCTGCTGTTCATCGACAACATCTTCCGCTTCACCCAGGCCGGCGCGGAGGTCTCAGCACTGCTGGGGCGGATGCCGTCCGCGGTGGGCTACCAGCCCAACCTAGCCAGCGAAATGGGCGCACTGGAGGAGCGCATCACCTCCACGAAGACAGGATCGATCACGTCCGTCCAAGCAGTCTACGTGCCGGCGGACGACTACACCGATCCGGCGCCAGCCACAGCGTTCACGCATCTGGACGCCACCACAAACCTGTCGCGAGAGATCGCCTCGCTCGGCATCTATCCCGCGGTCGACCCACTCACCTCCACGTCGCGGATCCTAGACCCCAACGTGGTGGGCCAAGAGCACTACCAAGTCGCCCAAGCGGTCAAGGGCATCCTGCAGCGAAACAAGGAACTGCAGGACATCATCGCCATTCTCGGTGTCGAGGAGCTCTCCGAAGAGGACAAGCTGATCGTGGCCCGTGCGCGGAAGCTCCAGAGATTCCTCTCGCAGCCGTTCCACGTTGCCGAGCAGTTCACCGGAGTGAAAGGCTGCTACGTCAAGTTGGCAGACACCATACGCGGTTTCCAGGAGATCGTGGACGGGCTCCATGACGACCTGCCCGAGCAGGCCTTCTACATGGTCAGCACGATCGAGGAGGCGCAGGAGCGCGCGCGCAAGCTCGCGGACTAGGCGGAGGCCCGCTCCCCGGAGGACATGTCGATGAGGTTGGAAGTCGCGGTCCCCGAGAGGCCGGTGCTCGACGAACGCGCTGTGTCAGTGCAGCTGCCGCTCGCGACCGGGTATCTCGGGGTGCTGCCCGACCATGCCCCCCTGCTCGCCAAGATGGGCACGGGCGTGCTGAGCTATGTCGGACCGGACGGCACGGAGGGCCGTGTGGCAGTGGACGGAGGCGTTGCGGAGGTCTTGGGCGATTGCGTGAGAGTCTTGGCCGAACGGGCGGAGCGGTCCGGCGAGGTCGACGTGGAGCGGGCCCGCTGCGCACTGGCCCGCGCCGAGCAACAGCTGGAGTCGCCGTCTTTGGAGACCGACGTCGACCGTGCGCAGCGTGCGGTCGCTAGGGCACGCGCCAGAATCGCTGCAGCCGCAGCCGCGTAGGCGGCAGCTGGGATTCCCCGCCGGTACCGGTCGCGGTAGGCTACGCTCGCTCGGAGACACAGGGGTTGACGAGTTCCCCTATGCCCTCGATGCCAACCGTGCAGGTGTCCCCTGGCCGCAGGAAGATCGGCGGCTTGCGGGCCATCCCTACCCCGGGCGGCGTGCCCGTTGAGACGATGTCGCCCGGCTCGAGCGTCATCACGGTCGACAGGTACTCGAGCAGCGCGGGCACATCGAACACGAGCTGGTCCGTATTCGAGTCCTGGAGCCTCTCGCCGTTCAGGTCCAGCCAGATCCTTAGGTTGCCGACGTTCGGGACCTCGTCCTTGCTGACCAGCGACGGGCCGAAGGGCCCGAAAGTGTCGAAGGTCTTGCCGATCGTCCACTGAGAAGTCGCCAGCTGGTAGTCGCGGGCGCTGACGTCGTGAACGCAGGTGTAGCCGAATACGTATTCTTCCCAGTCGGAGGCGCGGACGCCCTTGGCCCGCTTGCCAACCACGAATCCGAGCTCGGCCTCGTAGTCCACCTGGTCCGACACCGAGGGAAGGATGATCGGATCGCCGTGGCCGCAGACAGCGTTGCCGTATTTGGTGAACACCGTCGGGATTTCCGGGATCTCCATGCCTGACTCGATGGCGTGGTCGCGGTAGTTCAGCCCGATGCAGATGAACTTGCCCGGGTTCGGCACGGGAGCGTGCAGCCGCACAGAGTCCAAAGGAATGCCGTCGGCGCCATCCGCGGCAAGGCGGCCGGCATTCTGCAGGGCCTCTTCCCCGCCGTTCAGAAAGCTGATCGCGTCCGGGTAGCCGATCTGCCCAAGGCCGATCACCTGCCCGTCGACGAGCATGCCGGCTTCGGGCCGGCCGGACCCCTGCGAGATAGTGACAAGGCGCATGAAGACCCATGGTACGACGGCGGACAAAGCCGACCGCTACCAACTGCCGGCGGCGCAGGGCTGTTCAATGATCGACTGACCAGACTGAGGCTGAGCGACGGGCAGAAGTGGGGTGGTCAACGGGGCCTCAGAGTTGCCACCAAGGAGGTAGTGGAGCAGAGCCCGATCCCACAGCGATAGGTCCAGGTTCGCACCGTGTAGACCGACGAGGAGCCCCTCTCTGACGACCGGATATGCAGTCACGATTGGCTCGGCTCCGCAACGACAGCGGCTATTGCCTGCGACAGGTCGCCGTGCACGGCGAGCGCTGGCTGGCCCTACTTGGGTGGCACGCCCCTGCTCTGCACCCTAGTACCCGGGACTGTCGGATCGGCTGGAGCCGTCTCCAACAACGCCAGCGCCTGTTCTGGGTCTGCAATCAGTCCCGCTTCCGGTTGCTGCCCCAAGCCAGCGGCGTTCGGCAAACGGGATAGCCCGGAGGATCCGCGCGAACGCCTCCACGTTGGGGAACAGCAGCCCCTAGAATTCGCATAACTGGACACAGGGCAACACTGTTTTCTCGTCGAATCGGCCTATGCGCCTGCGGATGGTCTCTACAAGTTCGTCCGGCACCCTGCTGCCATCGTCTCCGAAACGACGGAAGTCACGGCGTCGAAACTGCTCCTCAAGTGCTGTATCTCACTTGCGAGCCGATCGACGGTAACGTCCACACCACCTCTCATTCGACGTCGTGCTCGACCGATCAACACAGGGGAGGTGTACACGTTTCTGCTCTGCAGGTGGGGCGCAAGTGACTCCTTAACAAACTCTTCCTCGGTCTGCCCGTCCACCGAAACAGCCAATCTGGTCACGGCCGACCTCCGAGCAAGTTTTTCTGCCAAAGTTCGCCGACGCTGAACTCACCGATCCAAGCCTGAAGTTGCCGCGGAACCAGACTCGTGACTTCCGTACGGCCGTCCCGCATTTCGATTACGAGGACTTGTTCGAGCTCGAAGACATCTACGAGCAGAGGCGACTGCGTTGCCAAGATGATCTGCCGACTTTCCGCCATGGATCTGATCATGTCTCCGACCAGCGCAATGGCCTTCGGATGCAGACCGAGTTCGGGTTCGTCGAGGACCAGAACACCCGGCAGCATTTCCCTAGGCAGGTTCAAGAGGGTGACAAGAGCAAGAAAGCGCAACGAGCCATCTGAGGTGAGGTGAGCACCACAAGTCTTGTTCAGCTGGTGGGATCGCCACCGCAAGGCAACCTTCCCGTACTGTTCCTCGATCTGGAAGCAGTCGAACCCTGGTACCACACGCCAAATGTGACGGCAGATGAGCTCATATCGGTCGAGATCTTCGTGCTCCAACCGATACAGGATGGCAGCCAGATTTCCACCGTCCGTGCGCATGTAGACGTTGTCTCCCGCGTCCCAGGTCTTCTTGAAGGTGGACGTGGAGCCAGTATTGTGAAACTGATACGCCGCGCAGTTGCGAAGTAGGTGTGTCACCGTGCGTGCAGTTCGCCCACTCGTGGCCAATCCTTCGTAATTTCCCTGACCGGCTCTGACAATTTGGGCCTCACTGTGCCCGGTGCCCAAGTGAATCCATGGTGCCTCCGTGTCGAGATCGTCGCGAATGTAGCGAAACGCTTCGTCGGAAAACAACAGCTGATCGGGATGGGCATACATGAGTGAGAAC
>JAJDWM010000668.1 GCA_022825595.1 Bryobacterales bacterium
ACTAGCAGCTGGTCTTGCCGGCTGATGCCCGCAGCCCCGTGGAAGAGCATCGTCGGGCTGATGATCCAGTCATAGTTGATCCGCCCGTTGTTCGCTACTGGCCCCCGCGCTCCGGATCGGGCATCGGTAACGGGCTGAGGCAGAACGGCGAACGGACCGTTGTCCGTGTTCTTCCCGAAGGTGTACATCGTGCTCAGACGGTGTGCGGAAGTGAGGTTGTAGTCGAGCTTGATGGTATTGTTTCGGTTGTTGTTCTGCTGGTTTCCTTGGGCAAATATGTTATTGAAGATTCCATCACCGTCGGGAAGGGGAACGAGATCCCAGATCCGAGTGGAGATGGCGCTGTGTCGGGCAGCCGGAATGCTGTTCTGCGAGAACGGGTCTCGGATGGTCGAGCCGCCTTCCCTGCGCTCGGTGAGCGGGTCGTAGATCACCCCTTCGCCGGCCGGGATCAGCTCGCTGAAGTCGCCACTCCGCATCTGCGGCGTGGGAACAGAGCCTGTGGCATTGAGGGCACCTCCACGAAACTTGTACCAATGCCAATTAGTGAAGAAGAAGGCGCGATTTCTCTTAATGGGCCCGCCAAAGCTAGCTCCGTACTCGTTTCTCCTCTGCACGGGCCGCGTGGCCGCGAAGAAACCGCTGGCATCCAGCTGGTCATTCCGGACAAACCAGTAGGCGTTTCCGTGAAAGTCGTTGGTTCCGGACCGAACGACAAGCCGTTCGATGCCGCCCCCGGTGTTGCCATACTCCGCCGAGAAGTTGTTTGTGACCAGCGAGAACTCCTGCACGGCCTCTGGAGGGAGGAGAATCACGCGCGGGTCGCCTCCGACCTCTGCGGTCGACATGCTCAGGCCATCCATCTGGATCTCCTTGGAGAGGGTCTGGCTGCCGTTGATGTGGGCATTGAACGTGTCGCCGGTCGTTCCAGGCGCCAAGAAGATGAATGACTCAACCGCACGGCCACTGCCACCCACAACCTGGAGAGGCAGCTCCACATACGACTTTGGGTTGACCTCAGTGCTGACTTCAGTGCTTTCAGTCTTGAGTGTGATCGCCGTCGCCGAGACAGTCACGTTCTCGGTCACCGCGCCAACTTCCATTACAAGTTCCAGCGGCACGATAGCAGCCGTCGCGACTCGGACATTCTCGCGGACGAATCTCTTGAACCCCGGAAACTCCGCCTCAACGGTGTACGTGCCCGGTCGGACTTGGGGTATCTGATAGATCCCGGCCGGTGTCGAGATTGTCTCGGTCACAACACCGGTGTCCACGTTTGTGGCAGTGACGATCACGTCTCCTATGGCAGCGCCGCTAGTGTCGAGGACGATTCCCCGAATGGTCCCGCGTTCGGTCTGGCCGAGCGCTGCGCTAGCGAAGACTAGGAGCAAAAGAACTCCCGTCACGAGTTTCTGAGCAGTCGCCATTTTTCCCTCCGGCAATCTCCTATCCGCGATCAGGGTGCGGACAGGGGCACCGACATTATGGGCCCGGGCTCGGTGCATGTCAATGGGGACGTGGCTTCCGTAGGGAAATGTAGGCCAGGCGTGTGAACGTCAGGCTCCTGTGGTTGGTGTATCGACGACACAGGCCGACCGACGACTCCGACCTTGCGAGGGTGCTACCCGAGACATCCCCTCCGGCTGGGCCGCCGTGCGCCGCGGTCTGTGCTGGCCTGACGTTGCCATGAGACACTCGCTTGGCCGCACGCAATCCTCCTGTCGCTGTGGCGCACTTCGATTGCGACAGCAGTCTGACGCTCGGGCCTTCGGTCGGTGCCGTCCAAAGGCAGCCCCGATCTGGGGCCTTGGGCCCGACGACAATGAGTGGACGGACCTGCGCTGTTGTCTGTAGCCTGCTCGGCTCCGCCCTAGGCGGCTGACCTCGCCTCGTCCAGGTGGGCGTATTGCTCAGCATTCGGAGCCGGCGGGTTGCGTTGCGCTTCACCAGCAGGCTCTCTTGGTCGCGGTACGGATGATCGTCCCTCAGAATAGGGTGGATCACGCACAGCAGCTGGTGCGCCGTCGCCAGGGCCCCTCGCTTGTGGCCGATGCGTGCCTTCATGTTTCGTGGTAGCCGTGGAACTGCGAGTCGCGGGTGCGCCGGTCCCAAGGCGCATTCCGTCAGGGTGACCCGCAGAGCCGAATTCCCCGCGCGGACACGACCGAAACGCCGTTTGCCGGCACTCTCGTTGTTGCCCGAACAGACGCCGGCCGAAGCCGAAAGGCTGGCTGCGTCCGGGAATCCTCTCGTGGGCTCAGGGCCCAACTCGGCCAAGATCGCATGCGCGCTGCTGCGCGCTATGCCCGGAATCGTCTGTAGCAGGTCCAGCTCGTGTTCCCAAGGCTCCAGCGCCCGCAAGCGATCGCTCGCCGCATCGAGGTCCTGCAGCAGACGGGACCGGTGCCACAGCGGCGTGGGACAGCTGGGCCTCGAGCGTGCGCGCGATCAGCTCCAGCTTGTCGCGCATGTGCAAAGCGAGGTCCGCGATGTTCCCTGTACGCCTCCCCGTCCACGCCCCCTGCCGCCCCGCGCTTCAGCGCATGGTAGGCCTCTGGCAGGCTGTCCTCGTTGACATGCTGCAGCGACCGACTGGGCAGTACGTTGCCCACCCAGCCCGAAATAGCGTTCGCTGCACCCAGTCTCACTCTGCGACAAAGCCGGCAGCACTGATGCCCCTGCTGGCCGAAGGCTCTATCGAAGTGTGTGCGGATGCACGCCGCCGGTGCCCCAACCTGCCACAAAGGCGCGTCGAGATGCCCGTGCAGACCGGACCGAACTGCAGCAGACCGCGGGCGAGCGTACACCCTCCGAGCTGAATCCTTCGAGCCGACTGTCAGATTTGGAATTGCTGACTTCGATTCCAGAAGCCACCAGAAAATGGGAAGATACCTGCCGTTTGAGAGAATAATTCACAGAGATTCGACGTAAATGAATTGAGTTGAGCGAGACCGTCGCTGTGGTTGGGCATTGACGTGGGCCTGACGAGGGGTGCCGGAACCGACGAGTGAGACCCCAATAAGACCCCAATAAGACCCCGGGGGCTCATCGGGGTCTCATTCGTCCCCGACAGACTCGGAAACACGTCTCCACCGAGCCGCTGGGCCGCGACCCGTGGACACTGCCAGCCCGCCGTTCCTCAACTCTGCCAGGGCCCTCTTCACTTGGCGTTCGCTGGCGCGTAGAGGCAACAGGGCATGTATCTCACGCAGCGCCAAGCCGTCGTCCGCTCGATCCAACAAGGACAGAATCGCTTCTTGCCGCTCAAGCAGAGCGTGTCCACTGCGGAGCGATGGCACACCCTGACCTTGCCGGAAGCACACGGTCACGCAATCGCCGCGTTCCTCGATCTCCGGTTGTGGCAATCCGGCGGCGGTCGCCAGTTGCGCCATCTTGAGCGTTCCAAGGCCCCACTCCTCGATGATGCCGCGCCGATAGAACGTGCGGGCAATCAGCGGATTCCATGGCCTCGATTCGTGCGGGCCGAACAGTGCGGCCGTGTCAGTCCGAAGTGCAGCGTACCAGTCGACGTGACCTCGAGTCGGTCGTCGTACACCGCGAGCCCGACCGACCCGCCGCCCAGCGAATAATCCCTGTGGCACAGGGCATTCGCCACCGCTTCCCGTGTGGCAAGGGGCGGGTAGAGGGGCTCGTCAATGCGCCGCATACGGCCCGATTCGAACCGACTCGCAATGGGAAGCGTGTCGCGCAGAAAGCGTCCGGCATGTGAGAGCAGTGCGAATGCGTTGCCATTGAACTGCCGGTTGTCCAGGAATTCGCTTCGGTCGATGCCCCGGAAACGAGCCACCCGAAGCAGGCACTGCGGCAACTCGAATTCGAGACGCGCTGAATTACCAAACAACACTGCCGCCGCGCGCAAGCAGGACGCCCTCGCGGAGCAGTCCGAGGCCTCGGAGCAAGTCTTCCGGTTCCCGGGTACCGGGCTCGTTCAGCCGGCCTGTTCGTACCGCCTCGGCTACGGTGTCGCGGATTTCGGCCACATCCAAGTCCGCGACTGTCCAGCCGGTAGCAGGTTGGTTCTCCCAGCGCTGCTCATTGTGCAGCCGCTCGAAGAGCATCTGGTTGTACTCCTCGGCGGACATGGTCACCGTGGTGTTGCCGACGCGGCGATAGGCGGTACCCCGGTACTGGTAAGGCCGCGCGGACCCCTTGTTCACGCTGACCGCGATTACATCGAGCCCGTCCGCGACACGGATGCGCCCGACGTCCGGAAGAGCCGGCGGGTCGATCCTCTGAATCTCGGCACCCACTTCCTCCATCGTCCGGTCGCTCACCTGTTGGCCGACGACACTTCCCTTCGG
>JAJDWM010000208.1 GCA_022825595.1 Bryobacterales bacterium
TCGTAGACCCAGCGGACCTCAAGAGGGGGCTCCAGTGCCTCGGGCGCAATGGAGTTCCGCGCGCTGTTTCCGAGGAAGAGGGGCCAGTCGGCCGCCGGCAGGGCAGAGACCAAGCCTATTGCCAGCATTGCTGTCAGCGCCCGCACGACCGTCCGCCCACGACCTCGCCCCGGCATCCGCTCCAGCAGCCGCGCGACCCGGCCGCGACTGTCTCCAGCGTACTGCAATTGCGGGTGAAGTCTTGCTCCGCTCTTGCTGTCGCCCATCACGCGCTGTTTGTGCTCGCAGCCCGCCGCTCCTACACGCGGAAGCAGCCTAAGCCGTTCGTGGTCTCCGTCGTCCCCGGCTGGAGGTCCTCCCGAGCCCACTGCTGGATCTCGACCTTGCGGGAGCGTCACACTGCACTCCGTCTCGGCAGTGCCGGCTGGCCATCGTCGGTCGTCTGCATGGCCACTAGGGCGAGCGTCTGTTTCTCCGAACCCCTCCCATCTTGCCCGGAGGCTCGACGCCCAGATTGCGCGCCAGTTCCAGTCCCGCGCTACCGTTCTTGGTCTGGAACAGCAGGCAGATGGCGAGGTACTAGGTCGCGAGGGGCCGCTTTGTGGCGTCGGACACTTTCTGTCGGAATCTGATGCTGAGAGGGAATCAGATGTTTACTGCCGGGAGCCGCGGGTGATTCTTCCAGCCGGATAGTCGCATCAAGCAACAGACACGGAAGAATCCTACGTGGGCCTAGATTGGGTGTCTGTTCCTAAGAACACACATGGTCGAGGTTTCGGTCGCACCCTGAAGCTCTACTTGGTCGACGGTTCGCCGACAGGAGTGATCACAGCCGAGCTCGGCAACTGGTCTGGCAAAGTTCTTGTTGCATCGCGCTCCGCCCTTCCTGACTTGGTCAAACGGGATGAATCCGGACAAACAGGCGTCTACTTGCTGACTGGGCCGGATCCGAAAAGCCTAGGCCGCACTCTCGTGTACGTAGGGGAGAGTGACACAGTCAAGAAGCGTCTGGTCACACATGACAGTGACGAGGCGAAGCAGTTCTTCGACCGCGTCTGCGTCATCGTTTCGAAAGACGAGAACTTAACCAAGGCACATGGCCGCTATCTGGAAAGCCGGATTCTTGCGCTGATCCGGAACGCGGACCGAGTGCACCCAGTCAACGCCACGGAACCGGAGTTCCGTGGCTTGCCTGAATCCGAGATCGCAGACATGGAGGGATTCCTGAGCGAAGTTGAGGTGCTCTTGCCGGTGCTTGGCTTCGATTTACTCCGTGGCGGGCCCGATACAGAGCCTAGAACGCAAACCCCGCCGCCCGAGGGTCCCACTTTCCGTTTTACTCGCGTTGGCACGTTTGCGCGCGCAAAGGAGGTTGGCGGCGAGTTCGTCGTACTAGGCGGTTCCAATGCTCGCGTTAAGGAAACCAAGACCTGTCCAGATGGAATCAGGGCCCTGCGGCGGCAGCTCGTCGAGGATGGCGTACTGAAAGAGGAATCCGACGGCAAGTTTCTTCGCTTCATGCGTGACGTTTCCTTCGGCAGTCCGTCGGGAGCGGCGTCGCTTGTTCACGGGGGAAGCGTGAATGGCCGCAAGCACTGGAAAGTGCAGGGCTCGGGGCTGAGCTACGGGGAATGGCGCGACCAGCGCCTAGCCATCGCACAGGGAGGCTCCGAATGATCAACCTTGGTCACGAACGGCACCGCTAGCGGCATCGGTATCTTTCCAGTGTTCGACGGTAAGAGGCAAGCAGCCGATCCACCTGTTGCCTCCCCTGGACCGAGCTCGGGGGGAACCGGATGGCGACTTGAGTTGGTCGCCAAGACGTTGCGCCGTGGGAATCGCAAACGCGCCTCATGCGTCGCGACAACGCTACTCGCTGGATCCACCAGACATCCTTGAGGGAAATGAACGAGCGGCCTGGGGCCGCACCCGGCCACGGGACCTTCGCATGTGGGTCATATGGCCGGCGTGTCCCACCGACTCTGGCCAGTGAAGGACCGGAAGCTGCCGTGAGGCGAATACCCTTGGCGAGCCTGCGCGGGGCTCCGTTCACTGGTGCGCGGATCGGTGGCTGGCGGAGGCGTTCCGAGTCCCCTGTGATCCGGGAACTGGCGTCGAATGGCGGCTCCGTTCCGCCAGTGTGCACCCTCTAACCTCAAGGAGGGGATTGGGCACGCCGAGACCCCAGACAGCGCCACGCGGGCGGGCCAAACGAAGAGAAGGGCCAATCGCCTGGCTCAGTGGCCCGCCTCCGCGGCCAGTGCTGACCGGCACAGCAACAGGCAAGGCGTCCGCTTCGCGCAACCATCCGCCCCAACGGCCCACTTGGCGAACACAGAGCGCCGCCGGCCGGCTCCGTTCAGGCACCCTCCTGACAGTTCAGGCACCACAGCACAGACGACATGCCGGCAGCGCGGCGAGGTCGGCACGGGCCCACCCGTACGATTTGCCTGCAATGAGATCACTCCGGCTGAGCGCCACGATCCCTGAAACCGAGCTACGGCTACAATGGCGGTCGGGCTACTGGGGTTGGTGGCAGAGCGCCAGATCGGGCGCAGCGGGACATGAGTTCGGCAGAATCTCCGCCGACCGACTACCGGTCATCTAAGGAGGGCAGAACTAATGAATCAGATTCAGCACAGGCTGCGAGCCGCCGGAAGGCTCGCGCTTCCATTACTGCTGGCGAGCCTCGCCGCATTCTCGCAGACCCAGACTGCGACCGTGCGCGGGACGGTCAGCGACGCGTCGGGCGCCGTGATCCCAGGGGCGGTCCTGACGCTCACCAACGTGGACCAGAACCGGCCATGGTCGGCCGAGTCCAACGCCTCCGGCGCCTACATTTTCCAACAGATCCCGCCGGGGAACTACTCGCTCCTGGTCGAAGCCGAGGGCTTCAAGGGCTACCAGCGAGCGAGCTTTATTCTGCAGGTCGCACAGGTCGCCGAGATTGACGTGCCTCTTGAGGTAGGGGATGTCACCGAGGTAGTCGAGATCACCGCGGAGGCGCCCTTGCTTGCCACGGCGACTTCCGACCTGGGAGAGGTCGTGAATTCCCGCACGGCCGAGTCGCTCCCCCTCAACGGCCGGAACGTTCTGCAGCTGATCGGGCTCACGCCGGGCATCAACACGACCCGAAACTTCAGGAACTCCACCAGCGGGAACGGGTCGATCTCGGCCGTGGCGTTCTCCGCGAACGGGGGCCGCAACGTAGCGAACTCGATCATGCTGGACGGATCTTCCCAAGAGGTGATGGGCTTCAACCAGCCGTCCTACATCCCCTCGCCGGACACGCTGCAGGAGTTCAAGGTCCAGACTAATGCATTCTCAGCCGAGTACGGCCGCACCGCCGGAGCGGTGGTTAACATGGTCACCCGGTCGGGTGGCAACGAGTTCCACGGTGTCCTGTACGAGTTCCTGCGAAACGACAAGCTGCAGGCGAACAACTGGTTCTCGAACGCCAACGGGCGAGACCGAGCCCCCTTCCGGTTTAACCAGTTCGGAGGCACGCTCGGCGGGCCGCTGACGCCCTCTCGGCAGCGCGTGTTCTTCTTCCAATCCGTCGAGTTCCGTCGTCAGGTGAACCCTGGCAACGTCACGCAGTCGGTGCCGACCCGGCTCATGCGGCAGGGCGACTTCACCGAGGACCGCCGGACCGTCTACGATCCACTGACGATCCAGGACAACGGCACGCGCGAACCATTTCCCGGCAACGTCGTCCCGGCTTCCCGGCACGACCCCACGGCGCAGACGCTGCTGTCGTTCTACCCGGAGCCGACCGCGCCGGGCATCCGCAACAACTTCTTCTCTCAGCTGGGCTCCCGCCCCAACACGTGGGACATGTCTTCAAAGGTCGACTACCGCGTCACCGACCGCAACAACCTGTTCGTGCGGGTCTCCCTAAACAAGACGATCAACACCCTGCCCAGCCGCTGGAATAACCTGGCCTCCCCCGGGTCGGGCTGGAACGGTTCCATCAACCGGTCCTACACGCTGGATGACACATACCTGTGGAATGGCTGGGTGATGCACGGCAACTACGGCTATTCCTACCACGCCAATCCCCGGCGCTACATCGAGGAAGACATCACCCAGGCCTCGCTAGGCCTTCCTGCGGCACTCGACAGCCAGACGCAGTTCGTGGCGTTTCCGCGCGTGCAGGTGCAAGACTTCCAGCAGATGGGCAACAACGCGTTCTGGTACATCGGTAACAAGTTCGAGTCCCACACTTGGGTCGGAGACATGTCCAAGCTCTTCGGGGACCACACGATCAAGTTCGGCGGCACATTCCGCCTCAATCGCGTCTCGAACCACCGCCCCGCGGATCCGGCGGGATTCTACCAGTTCCAGCGCGGCTGGACAAGGGAGCGGTTCAACCGCGGGAGTCAGGGCAACGCCGTGGCGACCATGCTGCTGGGCCACGTCAGCGGAGGCAGGATCCGGTTCGAGCCTGCCCTGTCGCAACAGACGCCGTACTGGGGTTTCTACATCCAGGACGACTGGCAGGTTTCCGACCGGCTCACGCTCAACATTGGCCTGCGATGGGACCAAGACAGGCCCATCACCGAGCGTTACAACCGGGCCAGCTGGTTCGACTTCAACGGCAGCCAACCGAGTCTGAGAATCGACAACCCCGGTCTCGAGCGCGATGTCGTGGGCGGCCTGCAGTTCGCGGGCGTGAACGGGAATCCCCGGCACATCAAGAACTACGACAACAACAATATTGCCCCGCGCCTTGGCCTCGCCTACAAACTGACCGACAAGCTCGTGATCCGCACAGGCGCAGGCTTCTTCTACAACCCGACAACGGGCTTCGGCCCCGGCACGGCGACCGTCGGCGCGGTCAGCTTCAATTCGATCTCGCCAATCGTCGGCAGCCAAGATGGCGGGCGCACGGCCTTCGCGACCCTCTCCGACCCGTTCCCGCTGGGCTTCAACGCGCCGACCAACGGCGCGGAGGGATTGGAGACGTTCCTTGGCCAAGGGCCGGCGGCGATCGTGCGCACGGACCGGACTCCCTATTCCGTCCAGTGGAACTTCAACATCCAGTACGAGCTCCCCGACAGCTGGCTCTTTGACGTCGCATACGCGGGCAATTCCGGAGTGAAGCTGCTCGGGAGCGGAGTCCAATTCAACCAGATGCCCAACGAGTACCAGTCGCTAGGCGACCGTCTGGCAGACCGCGTCCCGAATCCGTTCTTCGGAGTGATCCCGAGCAACCTCGGGCTCGGGCGCCAAACGATCGCCTACGGGCAGCTGCTGCGGCCGTTCCCGCAGTATTCGGGCCTCAACACGCCGCGAGGGTACGAATTCAAGTCGAACTATCACGCCCTGCAGGTCAAGATGCGCAAGCGCTACAGCAATGGCCTTCAGCTGCTCGGGGCATACACGTGGTCCAAGATGATCGATGACGTGAGCTCGGTCGCGGGCTTCGTTGGAGCGCAGAATCCCGGCTACACCAACAATTACGACAAGCGGCTGGATCGCACGCTCTCCGGTCTGGACGTCGCCCACCGCTTGGTGCTCAACTACCAATACGAGCTGCCCTTCGGCAAGGGCCGTCCGCTGCTGAACCGAGGGGGCGCGATCAATCAGATCCTCGGCGGCTGGAACATCAATGGCGTCACGACTTACCAGAGCGGACTGCCCATCAGCATCACTTCGCGGTTCAACAACCTCAACGCATTCGGCGGCCGCCAGACGCCGAACAGGGTGCTGGGACAGAGGCCGCTCACGGACGGACCCATCACGGAGCGCCTCGGCGGCAGGTTTGCAGGCACACCGTACTTGAACGCAAACGCCTACGAGCAGCCAGAGCCGTTCATGTTCGGGAACATGGGGAACTTCCTGCCGGACGCCCGTGAGCCGGGCTACGTGAACTGGGACGTTTCGATCCTGAAGGACTTTCCGTTCAGCGAGCGGGTGCGCTTGCAGTTCCGCGCGGAGTTCTTCAATTTCTTCAACCACACGGTCTTCCGGCGTCCGAACACGAGCTTCGGCAATCCGAACTTCGGCAACATCACGGCGGCCGAGGCGGCGCGCATTGGTCAGCTGGGCCTGAAGCTGTACTTCTAGTCGTCGAACGTCGGCAAGGCGGCGCCGCAGTCGTATTGGCCGCGGCGCCGCGCTCTACCGGAGAGCGGCCTCCGCTCGTGGCCTGGCAGTGGCGTGAGCTTGAGTCCAATGCGAGTCCGACTCATTCCTTGGGCCTTGGCGGTCCTGCTCTGCCCTGGCGTTCAAAGCCAATCCAAGACCCGGCTGGTGATCCTTGCGGACATGGGCAACGAGCCCGACGAGATGCAGCAGATGGCGCACATGCTCGTCTGCAGCAACTCATTCGAGCTTGAAGGGCTCATTGCGGTCACGGGGAAATTCCTGCACCCGGAGCGCGAGAATCCGCGCAAGCGCAAGACCCAGCCGGAGCTGTTCCTGGAGCTGATCGATGCATACGAGCAAGTACTGCCGACCCTGCGGCGACATGCCGACGGGTGGCCCGATCCCGTCTACCTGCGCTCGATCACGCGGAGCGGGCAGCCGGGATACGGAATCGCCGATGTCGGCGCGACTAGGACGAGCGAGGGCGCGCAGCTGATCTTGGACGTGCTCTCCAAGCCGGATCCGCGGCCGGTCTGGGTCGTCGTGAATGCCGGATCGAACACCCTCGCCCAAGCGCTGTACATGCTCAAGACTACCCGTCCCGCCCACGAGGTACGGCGCGCCGTCGCAAAACTGCGGGTTTTCGAGAACGGCTCTCAAGACAACTCCGGGGCCTGGATCGCAAGCGAATTCCCCGAGATTCACTGGATCCGCAGCAACTACCAGACCTATGCCTACGGAGGGCCCGGCGGAGGCGCAGGACAGGCTGGCCGGGTCGCGGGCCCGCACGAGTGGGAGCCCTTCGAGTACAGCGTCCAAGGGCAGCACGAGTGGGTGCGGCGGCACATTCGGACGGAACACGGGCCATTGGGGGCGAAGTATCCAGACCGCCGCTTCGAGCGCGGCGGTCTGGGCTTCATCGAAGGCGGCGGGACTGTGCCCTGGCTGGGGCTGGTGAACCGCGGCCTGTTCGACATCAATGAGCCCGCTTGGGGCGGCTGGAGCGGCCGCTTCACCCGCGGAAAGGTCGCCGATTTCTGGTCGAGACATGCCGACATTCGGCCCGACGAGGAGCGCTTCGCGCCGTTCTACACTTACCGCGA
>JAJDWM010000065.1 GCA_022825595.1 Bryobacterales bacterium
AGAGCCCATCCCTCGACGTAGGCCGTCGAGTGATACACCTTCCGGAACTCGGGCAGCGAATCCATCTCGAGCTGCAGGGCGATCTGCAGGTGATGGCCGGGGCTGGTCTCGTGCAATACCAGCGCCGGCTTGTCGAACCGCGACTGCCGCTCGGGCATGTACGCCTTGAGGTTGAACCACCCGGGACGCGTGCCGTCGGCCGCGGGGGCGTTGTAGTTTGAGGCTGAGACGGCCTCGCGGTCAGGCGGGATCGCACGGATGCCGACCGGGTGCCGCGGGAGGCGCCGGAAGAAGCGCGGCAGCTCCGGAGCGACGCGCATTGCCAAGTCCCGGTGGTAGGCCAGCATGGACCGCTTGTCCGAGAACAGGTAGCGCGGGTCGGTCATCAGGTGGCGCTCGTACTCGGCGGAAGTCCCGTCGAAGCCAGCCGCCTCGGCCACGGATTCCATGGCCCGGTCGATGCGCGCGACTTCCGCCCGCCCGATCTCGTGAATCTCCTCCGCGGTGTGCGGAAGGCTGGTGTGGTAGCGGATGAAGTGCCGATAGATCTCTGCACCGTTCTCCAGACTGGTGACGGCAGGCTCGGCACGGGCGTTCGGAGCATACTCATCCGCTAGAAACTGGCGCAGGCTGCGCCATGCCGGGCGGAACGATTGCTCGTACGCCTCCCGCGCGCGGGCGGCCAAATCGTCCGCGCGTGCCCTTCCGACACTCGCGGGCATGCTCCTGAGGGACGCGAGGAGGGGAGTCTGGTCGGGACCCGGCTCGGCCTGCGCGTCCAATTGGCGAACGATCAGATCGACCACCCGCGCCGGCTGGGTCCGGCCCTCCCGGATCGCCTCGCGCAGCAGGGCGATGTTCTGGCGCACGTAGCCCGGCACGGCGTGCAGCCGCTCGATGAGGCGCTCATAGTCGGAGGCAGTGCGGAAGGGCATCTCCCTCACGGTCAGCAGTACGGTCGTGTGCAGTCCGAATAACTGATTAACGCGGACCAGACCCGCTTGGTAATCAAGACCCTCCGCCTCAGTCTCCAAGCGGTCCTTCAGTAATTGCCAGCTGATGCGGTCTTGGGGGTTGAGCTCTGAGGGTGAATAGCCCCGAAGCTCGTTCAGATAGTGCTGCATCCGTCCCCGCCAGCGGTCCAGGGCGTCCGGGGACCAATCCCGCCAGCGGCCGTTGTGCTCGGTGCGTCCGAGCGATGTGGACTCTTCCGGGTTCTCCCGCAGGTAGTTCTCGAAGTAGCGCCCGAAGAGATCGTGGAGTTCAGGATTGTTCGGCTGGGCAGACATTGGTAGAGACAGGACCAAGGCTATCGAGGCGAGGCGCATCCGACCCCATTGTGGCTTAGGAAGAGGAGGCGTGCGACACGCGGGCCAGTCCCGGGACGAGAGTGCGGCACAGGCCGGCGGGTCTAGAATTGAAGACCTGAGGGCGGTCGCCTGCCAACGGACCGCGGCCATGGGAAGGCTCGAGGGAAGACAGGCCGTCGTCACCGGGGGCGCCAAAGGGCTCGGAGCAGCGTTTGCCCGGGCCATGGCAGCGGAAGGAGCCCACTGCCTGATCGCAGACATCGCCAGCGCCCAATCGGTGGTCTCGCAGATCAGGGCCTCCGGAGGGAAGGCTGCGGAGATCCCCACCGACGTAAGCGACGAGAGCGCGGTCAGGCACCTCGCGCAGGTGGTGGAAGCGGAGCTGGGGGGGCTTGACATCCTTGTCAACAATGCCGCTCTTTACGCTTCGCTGGAACCGGTCGGCTGCCTCGACATCGACGCGGACCTTTGGGACCGCGTGATGGCCGTCAACGTCCGCGGCAGCTTCCTGGCTGCGAAGCACCTCGCGCCCCTGATGGCGAAACGCGGGGGCGGGAAGATCATCAACGTCTCATCCGGCACGGCGTACAAGGGCCAGCCCACCGGAATGGCCCACTACATCGTCTCCAAGGGCGCGATCCTCGCGATGACGCGCGCGTTCTCGCGCGAGCTCGGGCCGATGGGCATCTGCGTGAACACCTTGGCCCCCGGGTTGACGCTGAGTGACAGCATCCTCAAGAACCAGCCCCACATTGAGATGGCGGAGGACTCGGTCTTGGCCAGCCGCGCACTGAAGCGCCACGGGCGTCCGGACGACCTGATCGGGGCTGTTCTCTTCTTGGCCTCGTCCGAGAGCGACTTCGTTACCGGTCAGACCCTGGCCGTGGACGGTGGCTCCATCAACACATAGGGCCAGCGTTCTTCGGGCCACGCGGCCCGTCTCTCGCTCAGCGGCGCTGGGTCGCTCAGCGATTCACCCAGAGCGGGCTGCCCCAGGCGACGTTGCCATCGGCCTGCTCGACCCGAACGTAGTAGTACGCCATACCGCGCCCGTTCTGCGGAGGATCTTGGTCCAGATACTCGAAATCCGCCAGCTGTCCCTCGGGCTCGTGCACGTAGACCGGATGGCCGTCCCGCAGGACGGCGACGCGTGCCAGCGTGTTCGTGCCCCGGACCTTGACGCGGATCGGCAACTGTCGCACCGAATGGAACTCATCGCCCATGAAGTGCTCGCCCATGCGCACGTCGAGCAAGATGTTGTCCGTCGCGCCGTAGGTGTGCCGACGACGAATCGAGTCCAAGATCCCCTGCCGCGATACCCTGTCGGTGTAGACCATCGTGTACGAATAGTGCGTGGAACCATGGTCGGCACTGACGGTCGTGCCCAAGCGGTAGCCCTTGTCCCAGGCATTGCGCACCATTCCGATCGGCTCGTACCCCCCCGGGGCATGCTGGGCCGACCCGCTGCGGGCCGACAAAGGCGCGCCAATGTACTCGTAGTTCGTCCGGGCTCCCTGCATGATCTCGACGACCGGCTCGATCGCGGGGTCGTTGTCTCTCCAGTCCGTCCCCATGCGCGTGCCAGAAGTGTGGGAAATTGCTATGCCCCCCATCCGCCGCAACTCGGAGTACAGGTGCTTCGTGTCGTCCCGGACCACGTTGGCGGTGGCGACCGCGGGTATGTCGCCGATCGGGTTGCGGCCCAGCGCGTATGACTGCTGGTCCCTGACGAAGAATGGAACGACCTCGCCTTTGCGGTCTGCGAAGAACACATTGCGATGGCCGTTGGGCTGCGTCACGCTGCGCTCATAACCGAAGATGCTCGTGTAGGCATCCGGCACATGGTGCATGTCCGTCATCTTCTGCGAATACCACCACCAGTAGTCGTACGCGCCGCCCTGGTGGTCGGTCGAGGCACCAAAGTCCATCGCCGCCGCGTCGATCATGTAACGGTAGAATTCCTGCAGGTTGCCGTCGTTTCCGCCGCCGCCGTCCCAGCTCAGCTCTGTGTGCCGGTGGAAGTCGCCCCGCACGATCTGCACTTGGCGACCGTGCACGGTCGTACGGTAGCCGCGAATAGCGTCCAAGTCCGCAGCCTCGTTGGGATGCCATGGCTTGACCTCCACCTCGCCCAGATCCAGGTCGGCTAGCTCCGGCTGCGGAGCCACACCCTGCGGGGCCATGCGACCCACCCAAACATCACCTCGGACCGGGCGGTGCGCGTATGCCGTCGTGCGATTGTCGGTGGGCCAGGCCAGCCACAGACCTCCGTCGGCAGCGCCGGCGAAGCTGATGCGCGTGCTAGACCTCCCCATGCTGTGCGGAAGGGGCCGGGCCGGAGTCCACCCGCTCACGTCTTGCCGGGTCACCCAATACTCCCAGTAGCCGCGCGTGCCCGTGGCCTCGCCCCGGTGGCGTATGAGGCGCTTTGCCGCAACCCGCACGTGACCCTCCGGATCGACGACAACGTGCGGCTGGTAGGTCCATTTGGGAGTGCCCGCTCCGTCGGCGAACGTGGATTGCAGCGCGGCTGGCGGCGCCTGCAGGCGGCCATTCGAGAAGCAGGCGATGTTGACCTCACGCTCCGCGCCGATCACGACTCCGGGCTGCCGGCTGCGGATGTTGTACCCCGTGTCCTTTCCCCAGTTCGCGCCCCCCGACTCCCAAGCGACCCAGACGCGATCGCTCCCGTCCACGGCCACTGTCGCCTTGGCCTCATAACGCCCCGTAGCCGCAACCGCAACCTCCGGCACGACGACCGAGCCGTCCTTCATGCCTGTCAGGAACACGTCGTAGTTCCCGTTCGCATAGCTGTCGTAGGCTACCCAGACCGTTCCGGCGGAATCGAAGGCAACCGCCGGCTCCCAGTCGTTCGATGGGCGGTGCGTAACGGCCACTCCGGGAGACCAGCCGCCGCTTGCCTCGAGCGTCCGGAGATAGATGTTGGAGTTCCTGCCCCGGAAGCCCTGCCACACCAGAGCCAAGGCCCCTTGGTCGTTCGCGGCCAGTCGGGGGTTTATGTCCGGCAAAGGATGCTCGCTCAGGCGCAGCAACGGGCCCCAAGCCTCTTCCCCCGGATCGTAGGAGCGCGCGTAGATGTCCCAGTTCCCGTCGAGCATCTGCGTCCATGCGACCCACAGTCGCCCGTGCCCGTCGACGGCCGCCTGCGGAAGCCAGACATCGCCGCTCGTGTTGGGCACGTAGCGCATGTTTCCCCAAGCACCGTCCTGCCAGCGCCGCACCGCAATCTCGTCGCGCCGGTCCGCGTAGGCCAGCCACACCAGCCACAGCGAGCCGTCAGGCGAAGACGCGAGCGATGGGAGGTCGTCCTCGCGCATCTGCGAGCCGGCCATGGTGACGTCCGTCACATCCTGGCCGCTCGACATTGGGCCGATTGCACCCAAGCAGAGCACAACGACAAAGACGGGCAACGATCGTGGCAGCATGTATGAATTCTCCGAGCCGGCCCGCCAACGGGGCCGGGAGCCTTGAGAATACCCCATCCCTCATCGGCGCAGACGGCACTGCGGTCCATTCCCCCTCCGCCCGGATCTTTGCCCGCACCCACGCGGGGCGCACCCAGAGTTGCCCTCTGCGGCACCTTGCCGTCAGAATCGGGCGGCGCGCTCCACGGAGCGGACTGAGGGAGCGGCTGCCAAGGAGTCCGCGACCCGGTCCAGCTGCGACTTGTCCGCGACTTCTACCACCAGTTCGACGGCCGCCTCCCCTCCACGGTCGACCGGACCCGACTTGATGCTCCGGATGTTCAGCCCGGCGTTCGCCACGGCACCCGTGAGGTCCTTCAGCACCCCCGGCCTGTCTTCGACGTGTGCCGTCAGGTGGGCGGGGTAAACGGCCCCCTCCCTTTGCGCCCATCGGACGTCGATCCGGCGCTCGGAATCATACAGCAGCCGCT
>JAJDWM010000171.1 GCA_022825595.1 Bryobacterales bacterium
GCGTGACGGAGGCGGACAGCGCCCCTCGAATTG
The DNA here is from genome assembly GCA_022825595.1 of Bryobacterales bacterium. Classification (GTDB taxonomy): domain Bacteria; phylum Acidobacteriota; class Terriglobia; order Bryobacterales; family UBA6623; genus VXMF01. Next base: position 34 of record JAJDWM010000171.1, read on the forward strand.
CCGCGGCGGTTCGTCTGCGCTCTGCGCAGCCACCGGCCTGGTGTCCGAGGAGACTCCTCCGTACTTCGGTGGAATTGACGTACCAATTCGAGAATGGCGTGGAGGGGAGGCCGGATTAGAGCTTGACGTTCGTCTTCCCGCCGCGGCTCAGTGGTTTTTGGGAAGATGTTCTGCAGCGACCCGCCTCCGTTCGTCTCACAGACGCGCGCTTTGGCGGTGATCTGCATTCTGTGTAGGTCCAGCCCCTCTGCCCGTAGCGCGACCACGTGCGGCGGGCCTGCTTCGGATTCTGTGCCGGGCTCGCCCGCCTTCGAGTGCTACATGACGTGACCTCCCTTCCTTGGATGCGGGCCCGGGCCACCGCAGGTGCACCTGCGGCGGAGCGGGGCTCATCTTGCTATTAGTTCTCGCCCCGCCGAAAGCGGCGGATTGTTCGGCTCTACTTTCACCGCGAAGGTCAGTTTGGATACCGGGGAGGGGTGTCTACCCCACCATCACTTGTTGCTCCGATCACTGCCCGCCTCTCCCCGCTAGCGTTCCGAAACGGCCGGCGTCATTGCGACTCCGGGGTGGTGCCCACATGCCTTCAGACGGCGATTGGGACGACTAGCCCACAACTCATCTCGCCGGGGCCCATGATGGCTGTGGATCGTCGCTATCTTGAAGGGGCGGGGTATCTGTCGGTCCCCCGGTCGAGGGCGTAGGCCATCTGGCCGACCTCACTGCGCTGGCTCTCATGGACGTTGACGTCAAGGATTTCACCCGGAGCATCGCGAGGAAGGTCCGGCTAATCGAGATCCACACCAAGAAGGCCGTGACCGAGGTTCTGGCCGGCGAGTACAGCAGCGTATTCAAGGGGACGGGCATCGAATTCGAGGAGGTGCGCGAGTACGAGCCTGGAGACGAGATCCGCAGCATTGATTGGAACGTCACCGCCCGAATGGGCCGGCCGTTCGTCAAGCGCTACGTCGAAGAGCGCGAACTCACCGTGTGGTTGCTGGTGGACCTGTCCGCATCTGGCCGGTTCGGGAGTCGTAGCCAGCTCAAGAATGACGCTGCCGCGGAGTTCTGCGCGCTATTGGCCTTCGCCGCCATCCGGAACAACGACAAGGTCGGGATGATCGTCTTTACCGATAGGGTCGAGCTGTCGATCGCCCCTGCGAAGGGTCGCCGGCACGTGCTGCGACTGATCCGCGAGCTTCTCCGCTTCCGGCCGAAGGGTGTCGGCACCGACCTCACCGCAGGGCTCGAGTACCTCGGCAAAGTGACCCACAAGCGCGGGGTGGTCTTCTTGGTTTCGGACTTCCTGACCCCGGTCCCACTGGCCGAGATCGCCGGAAAGGAGCTGCGCATTCTGGCCCGTAGGCACGACCTGATCGCCGTGGCAATTGGCGATGCCCGCGAGAACGAACTGCCGGACGCAGGATTGGTCGAGCTTGAGGATCCGGAGACGGGGGAGCGGCTATTGCTGGACACGTCCAGCCGTCGCGTTCGCGAAGAGTACGCGCGGCGTGCGTTGAACCGAATCGAGAACCGCCGCGCACTATTCCAATCGGGCGGCATCGACGAGGTTGAGATTGAGGCGGGGCGCGATTACGTGCGCGACCTGCGCGCGCTGTTTCGCAGGCGGAGCAAGCGGCGGTGATGGCCGGCTTCGGAACGCTAAGACCCCTTCGGACCTCTCCTGCGGTCGTGGTAGCAGGTCTTCTGCTGTGCCTGCAGGGGTGCGGTCCGCCGGGTGAAGGGGAGGGGACTACGGAAGGGATCTCAGACCAGGTGGAACAGGGTTCTCTTCGGCTGGAGCTGCGTCTAGATAGGAAGGCCATCACAACCGCAGACCAATTGCAGCTCACGTTGCTGGCGGAGGCGGCCGAGGGCGAGCCCGTGGAATTCCCGTCGGCCGACCGAGAGGACGATTTCGGGCCGTTCGGTGTAGTCCGAGAGGCGGAGATCCCGTCTCGCCTTCTCGAGGGTGGCACCGTGCTACATGGTCGAGAATACTGGCTGCAGCCCTTCCTGCCGGGCGACTACGAGCTGCCAAGCCTAAGCGTGCGCTTTGGTGATTCCCGTTCGCTGAGCACCAACCCCCTGACTGTTCCGGTCACGAGCAGCCTGATCGAGGGGGACTCAGAGCTGCAGGATATAGCCGGCCCGCTGGATGTGCCCGTGCCGTGGTGGCAGTGGGCCATCGGCGGGGTTGCGGTTGTCGCGCTGGGCGCGCTCCTGCTGCATTGGATTCGCCAGCGGCGTCGCGCGACGGAGCCAGCGCCCGCACCGCCGCACGAGATTGCACTCGCTTCCCTTGACGCCTTGGTGAGCACTTCGCTGCTCGCGGATGGGGATGTGGACGCATTCTACAGACGCCTTTCCGCGATCGTGAGGCACTACATCGAAGGCCGCTTCGGCCTGCACGCGCCCGAGCGCACGACAGAGGAGTTCCTCCGGGAGATTTCCGGGCTTCCGTTGATCTCCACACGGCACCAGGCCCTGCTTCGCGACTTCCTGCAATGCGCCGACATGGTCAAGTTCGCCAAGTTCGTCCCCGCCCGCGACGAGACCAGTGGAGCGGTGAAGGCCGCTCGGAACTTTGTCCGACAGACCATCCCGCTCGATGTGGCTTCGGCCTCCGACGAAGGCGAGACCGCGCAAGTGCCGCAGCGCCGAAGCCCTAAAGCAGCCGCCTGAGGATTTTTCCCGCCGGGGAACGTGGGATCCGCTTCACGAATTCCACTTCTCGGACCTGCTTGTAGCCTGCCACTTGGGCCCGGACGTGCCGCTGGATGGCCACCGCTTCAAGCGATTCTCCGGGGTGCAGTGCGACGAACGCCTTTGGGCTCTCGGCCCCGTGAGTGTCCCGCACCCCCACGACTGCGACGTCGCACACTTGCGGGAGCTCCAGGATCACAGACTCAAGCTCGGCGGGGAGGACTTGGAAGCCCTTGTACTTGATCATCTCGCGCTTGCGGTCCACCAAGTGGACGCGGCCCAGTTCGTCAATCTTCCCCACGTCACCTGTGTAGAACCACCCGTTGCGCAGCGCCCGAGCATTCTCCTCGGGAGCATTGTGATACCCCAGCATGACGTTGGGCCCCCTAAGCGCAACCTCCCCGACCTGGCCAGTTGCAAGCTGGTGCTGCCCCTTGTTCAGGTCAAAGATGGCCGCGTCCATGCCCCGAACCGGCAATCCCGCGGTCTCGGCCACGTCCCAGTCCGCGCGCTCGGGGTTCGTCGTCGCAATGCCCGCGGTCTCCGTCATTCCGTATCCCTGGCGGACGGTGACGCCGGTGATCTCCACGAAGCGGTGCACGGCCGGGAGAGGGACAGGGGCTGCGCCGATGTTGATCCAGCGCAAGGCCGACATGTCCCGACTGGCCAAGTCGGCCCGCGAGAGCATGTCAAGCAGCACTGGCGGAACGAGCGGCAGGCTTGTGATGCCCTGGCGCTCCAGCGTGTCCAAGCAGTCGTCCATGCTGAATCGCCTACGGAGGTGAATGCAGCCTCCGGCCGCCAAGATGACGTTTAGCACTACGTTGAATCCGTAGATGTGGTACAGCGGAAGGAATACATAGGTGCGGCCTCGCTCCTCGAACATCGATGCCCGGGAGAACAGGAGCTGGCGGATCGATGCCACGAGGTTGCCCTGCGTGAGTTCCACTCCCTTGGAGAAGCCAGTCGTGCCGCTCGAGTAGGGCAGGAAGGCCACGTCCGAGTCGCGGTCGATCGTGCAGTCAGGGTGAGCGTCTGACGCGGAGGCCCAGAAGGCTGGCCGGAGTTCGACTACATGGCAGTCTCCAATGGCATCTCTGCATTCTTGGAGCCTCGGAAGCAGGCTCCTCTCGGCGAAGACCAACGACGCCCCGGAAGTGAGGATCTGGTGGGTGAGCTCACGGCTCTTGTAGCTTGAATTGAACGGCGTGAATACCGCGCCGGTGGCGAGCGTGCCATAGGCCGCGGTAACGAAGTCGAAGGAGTTCGGGCTGAAGACCCCCACAACAGTCCCGGGGCCTGCGCCTAGGGCCAGTAGTGCGTTGGCGAACTGATTGGCCCGACGGCAGTTCTCAGTGAACGAGAGCACCTGCCCGTCCTCGTCGACTAGGAATGCCCGGTCGCCGTATGCCTGGGCGCTCTCCCGAACTATCGAAGGGACTGTTGCAGACGGTCCCGCAATCGTGCGAAGCGGTCCTAACGATTCGCGTGGGCGATCAGGCATCGGTGCTTCCCCCGTCTATCGCGCCGCCCATGCCCCCAACCGGGAGTGGCAATCAACAACTCTATCGCCTGTCGGGTATGCAGCCAATTCGGGCCGGCAACGTCCGAAGTGTTCCCTTCGGTCATCGAGAGGGGCAAGTCCGCGATCGCCCGAGGGGCGCTCCCACTGGCCCGGACCCCTTGGGCAGCATCTTATGGGCCGAGAGTTGCGACAGGAGAGGTCTTGGGCTAGAGGCAGGGCAGTGTGGGGTGACAGATGACGGCGTCCCGTGGCGAGCAGCATCGAATCATCCGACTCCCGCTCTCGAACGCATTGCTGCGCCGGGGGTCAGAGCGACACTGCACCGTCATGAGGGATCTCCGCGGGGCCGTTCTCCCGAAGCGAGCCACTCTTCGAACCAAGACTCGAAATCCCTTCTCTCTTGGGTGTGCCCTTGGCTCAATGGGAACGGCATGGTTGCTCGGCCCCAGCCGCGTTGGCTGGCGGCCCATTTCAGCACCCATGGGTAGGGCAGGCGCTGCAGTCGCCGCAGGAACTCGTCCAATCGTTTCGCGGCAGTATTGAATCTCGGTCCCCCCGCAGGGTCTTCGAACAGCGGTGCTAGAACTTCTGGAACGACGCCTGCGGGTCCCGAAATTGCCCCATCCGCAAAGCCCTCTTGCAGCGATTCCGCAAGGCGCATGTCGTGCCCTTGGAGGCGAGCGCCTGAAATCCGTTCCCTCGTCACCTGACGGAGCATCGCCAGCGTGCCGCTGGAATCCTTGATTCCGACGATGTGTTCCTCGTCCTTCAGCAGAGCCGCTGCGGTCGAGGGGCTGATCGGGCTGACGAAGCCGGCCAAGTTGTAGACGAGCGTTGGGCCACCGATTGCAGTTGCAGCCTCGCGGAAGAAGTGCCTCAGCTCGGGCTGCCCGTACCGAAAGAAGTGAGGTGGCGGCAGCAGGACCGCGTCGGCTCCTGCAGCCAATGCGTGTTGCGCGAGCTTGGCCGATTCTTCGAGCTTGGCGGCGCCGACACCTGCGACCAGAGAGGCACGGCCACGAACCACGGGGACCAAGGCTTCAACGAGTTCTTGCCGCTCTGCGATCGACATGTCGAAGTACTCGCCCGTCCCGCCACACGGCACGAGGCCAACAGCACCGTTGGACAGAGCAAACTCCGCGTTTCGCTCGATCGCGCCAACGTCCACCGACCCATCTGGGTTGCGATGGGTCAGGAGCGCAGCGTACAGGCCTCGAATCGGCGTCTCCATGCCCAGCGATTCTAGGTGATTCGTTGGCGCGATGGTCTGGTGCAAGGGCCGGACCGATGCCAAACACGTCCGCGGCGTTCGGTTGCAACTGGCTCAAGTGCAGAACGGCCAGCCTAGGCCTCTCATTGGTCTCGTGCACATTGCCAGCGTCCGACCTGACTTTCTCCAAACGCCTTGCGGTACACGCATCGTGCCTTGGCGTCGCTCGCGGGCGGGCGACTTGAGGGGCATCTACTCTGAGCCTGCGGTTGACCAACAGGCGGGCACTGGACCATTCTTGCCCGCGGGAATACCGCCATGCGGGCCGCGGATGGCATGGGCTGGCCTTCCCTGCGACAGGAGAAGCTCCGGGTGATTGGCGGTCGCGCCCCAAATATCGGAGACCACTTCGGACAGTTACTCAAGTATTGCCCTGCGCCTTGCCCAGTCTTCGCCGCCCAAGGCGCCAGGCCGACTTGCCCGCATGCGACGAGGCCTGAGCATGGGTCCCACGGCAGCCTAGGATTATGATCAAGAGTCGGGGGTTCAAAATGGCACCGTCTCGAAGGGAATTGCTCGGTACTGGAATCCGCGCTCTGACTGTCCCCATGTTCATGGCTTCCACTGCAAGTTCTTATTCGATTTCTGAGGTTGAGGGTCGATTGGCCAAGGGCTCCGGGATTGAAGGTGTGAGCAAGCAGGATCTTCCTACGCCATGTCTCTTGCTCGACTTGGATGCGCTTGAGGAGAACATCCGAAAGATGGCATCCCATGCCAAGGCCGCGGGCCTGGATCTGCGGCCGCATGGCAAGACCCACAAGTGCTCGGAGATTGCCAAGCGCCAGGTGGGGGCGGGCGCCCTAGGGCTCTGCGTGGCCACGATTCGAGAGGCGGAAGCCATGGCCGATGCTGGCATCGGGGGCCTGCTGCTGACATCGGAGGCCGTCGGCCCCAACAAGATCCACCGTCTCATCCGGCTCGCGGGTCGGAAGCCGGACACAATGGCCGTCGTGGACCATGAGGACAACGCCCGAGAACTGGACGAAGCCGCCTCTGACGCTGGCGTCCGGCTCCGTGTGCTCGTGGACGTGGATCCCTTGGGAAGACGAACTGGCGTCCCGCCAGGACCAGGTGCGGTGAGGTTGGCCGAGACAGTCGACCGACTCGGCAACCTTGATCTCCGAGGAGTTCACGGGTACTGCGGGGCGTCCTCGCACGTGACGGGATTTGAGGCTAGGAAAGCGCACTCGGAGCGCTACATGGGGCCTGTGCTCGAGACGTACAACTCCATGCGCCGCAAAGGGCTTCCCGTGGAGATCATGTCTGGCGCAAGCACGGGAACGTACAACATCGACTCCAATCTGGAAGGCATGACCGAGCTGCAGGTTGGGTCTTACGCCGTGATGGACGTGGACTACCGGCGCATCGGAGGTGCCTCGGGCGATGTGTACGACGACTTCCGCCCCGCTCTTCATGTGCTCGCAACCGTGGTCAGCAAGAACCACGACGACATCGCAACCGTAGATGCCGGACTCAAGGCACTCGCCACGGATCGCAGCTTCGGGCCTGACGTTGCCAGTCCGCAGGGACTGTCCTACGCCTTCCGGGGCGACGAGCACGGTGCCCTGACCCTAGAGGATCCCAACGCCCGGCTGAGCCTAGGGGACAAGGTCGAGCTCTTGGTCCCCCACTGCGACCCCAATGTCAATCTCTATGATCGGATGTATTGCGTGAGGGGAGACGCCGTGCGGCAAGTCTGGAAGGTTGACGCACGAGGGCACGTCTGATACAGATGGGCGTGACCGGTCTCGGTCTGGCGCCGCCGGCGCCCGTACCGAAGTTGTTCGGTGACCTGCTGCACAACTACGGTCGCGTCGAGCGCTTCTATCCCCACCCTCCGTCGTTTGAGGCGGCGGTCGCCGCTTCGCGCCATGTGCGAATGGACCGGGGGCACCGCAAGCTCCTGGTCGACGCGCTGGCCTCTCAGAACCCGACGGCGGCTGCGCAGTCGAGCCTTTCAATGCTTGCCTCTGACGGTACCGTTGCGGTCGTCACCGGCCAGCAGGTCGGACTCCTTGGAGGGCCGGCCTTCACCCTCTACAAGGCCCTGACAGCAGTCCGGTGTGCAGCCGAGCTGACACGTGGCGGAACACCAGCCGTCCCGGTATTCTGGCTCGCGACCGAAGACCACGATCTCGAAGAGGTCGACCATGCTTGGGTATGGCGCCCCGACGGTCCTCCTGTTCGCGTGCGTGCGGAGACGGAGGGCCCGCAGGGCGCCGCCGTGGGGCAGATATCCATCCGTGACGCCGGACTGAGCGAATTCGAACTCTGTAGCGAGGGAGGCTGGCACTCAGCAGCCGCGAACGATCTGGCCAAGCAGCACTACTCGTCGCCGACCGATCTAGGGCGGTCCTTCCGCGGCCTCTACGGCTCGCTGCTGGAACACACGGGTCTCCTATTCCTCTGCCCGCTGGCCCCGGCAATAAGGGAACTCGCCCGGCCATTACTCCGCGACGCGATCCTGCAGACACCGCAGCTCGCTGCAGCCCTGCGCCGTCGCGGTGGCAGCCTGCGGGCCGCCGGGTACCACGAGCAGGTACGCTTTCAGGATTCGAGTTCTCTGCTGATGCTCTTTGAGGGGGCCGAGCGGGTGGCGCTGCGGTCCAAGAACGGGGCATTCGCCTCCAAGTCCCGTTCGTACTCGAGTGCCGAACTGCTCGCCCGTTTGGAGGATTCTCCCACTGACGTTTCCCCGAGCGCACTGTTGCGTCCGGTCGTACAGGACTACCTGCTGCCCACGACTGCCCTCATCGTAGGGCCGTCCGAGGCATCCTATCTCGCGCAGTCCGCCGTGCTGTACCGGCGGCTGGTCGAGAGGATGCCAGCCGTTCTCCCGCGCGCGTCATTCACCGTGATGGATGGTGCGTCCCGGAAGTTGGCCGCGAAGTACGGCCTCTCGGCCGCCGACTGCTTCGGCCCGCGCAGTGCTTTGGAGGCTGCGATTTCCAAGCGGATTGTGCCTGAAGGCGTGCGCTCGACCCTTGACAGAGAGCGGGAGTCTATCGAACGGTCGCTGGCAGCAATGGAATCGGCTGTTGGAACCTTCGACCCCACGTTGGCCGAGGGCTTCCGTAAGTCAAGGAGCAAGATCGGCTACCAGCTCGACAAGACGAATGCCAAAGTGGGCCGCGAGGCACTGCGCCGCGATGCGACCGCCAGCCGTCAGGCCGCCAGGGTGGCCCGTTGGATGCGCCCTGGCGGAAACATGCAGGAACGCGTCTACTGCGTACTCTCGTTGATTGCGAGGTTCGGCACCGAGTTTCCTGATGCGGTCTACCGTGCTATAGAGCCAGGCTCGGGGGATCACGCGTTACTGGACGTGTGAAGCTGCTGGGCCGGCCGGGATGTCCAAGTTGGCGAGTGCTAAGTTCAGCTGGCCAGACCGTGGAGCGCTCTCGAGACATCGCTCTGAGCGGTCGGATCCAAGCGCAGCAGGGGAAGCCGCGGCGTGCCTCCGTACGAGCCCCGCATGTCCAATGCGCTCTTCATGCCCGGCACTCCGTGTCGCTTGAGCAGCGCGGACAGCGGGGCCGCCCGGGCCACCAACTCCGTTGCGGCGGAGATCTCCCGAGTGCGGACCGCCTCCTCAATCGACAGCGCGTAGAACGGCACGATCGACGCTAAGGAAAGGACAGCAGCGCACGCTGAACCCCTAAGGCAAGGGACGGCCACTTCGAGATCGGACACCAGTATTGAGAACGCTGCGCCGCAAGCCTCGGAGACAGCAGCAACAAGGTCCGCTGAATCCGAGTGGACGAGAGCTCCCGTAATGCGTGGGTGGGACGCAAGGGAACCCACAGCCTCCGGCGCCAAACACTTGCCGCCCCGTCCCAGCCGGACGCGGATCAGTATCGGAATGTCCGCAGTGTCCGCGACTGCCCGGAAGAACAGCTCCGACGTTCCGGGCTGAGATGCCAGCGATTCCAGCCTCGGGGCCTCCAATACGGCTGCGACGCAGCCGCACGCTACGGCTCGGCGCAGCAGGACGCGTGCCTGTGCCACTCCGCATTCCGATATCGCTGCCAAGACTTGCGCGCTATCGCCGCAGCGCTCCGTAACGCGTGCCCAGATAGCCACTCGCTCCTCGGCAGACAGGAGCATGCTCTCGCCCCAGCGGTCACCCACCAGTACTCCTGACAGTTTCGTCCGGAGCAGCATTGCCAGATTATGGTTCAGCTTGGCCCAGTAGATCTCGCCACGATGGTCAAATGGAGTTGACAGCGGCGCATAGATGCCCCGAAATCGTTTTCCCGTCAAACGCCCATTTTATCGAGGCGCTGCGAACAAGATGCGTTGGGCTGGGCGGCACTTCCGTGTGCGTGAGCACGCTTTCGGCAGCCCATTAGCCGAGGTTGTGTGGTAGCCTTCTTTCAGACTGCCAGCGTTTGGTGGATAGGAGGTCAATGCAATGAGAGGTAGCGTCGTGGCACGCTGGGTTGCCTGTCTGTTAATGGCGACCGTGACTGTCTGGGCTCAGGGTCAGGGAGGTGGTACCGGCGGAAGCTCCAGTTCCGGAACCGGCAGGGGGTCCGGTTCAGGGCAAAGTTCGGGCGGTCAGTCCCAGCAGAACCGATCCCAGGAAACCTTCAATAATCCGAGCAGCCAGCGCAACGATCCCTTCGGAAACCAGCAGAGCGACCCATTCGCAAACCAAATGCGGCCCCTGTACCTCAGTGGCAAGGTGGTCACGGACGATGGGATCCCGCCGAGCGAGCCCGTGGTCATTAAGCGGTACTGCAACGGCAACGGGTACCCCGAGGACTACACGGACTCGAAGGGACGCTTCAGTTTTCAGGTGGGAGGGGACCTGTCCCTGATGACGACTGACGCCAGCGTGGCCGGGAACCGTGTCGGTTCCGGCCTCATGGGGGGCGGAATGAACATCCCGTGCGTGCGGCAAATCGGCATTGGCCGGTACGACCTGACCACTTCGGTGCTGCGCGCCGAGCTTCCAGGGTACCGGTCCGACGACCTGCAGCTGGGGATGTACAGTGCCATGGGCAACAACGATGTGGGAGTGATCGTCATGCACCGCCTTGACGGGCTCCGTGGAGACGTCGTGAGCGCCCTGACGCTACAGGCCCCCAAGCCCGCGCTGAAGGCATACGAGAGCGGGCTGCGGGAAATGCGCAAGGCGAAGCCCAACCTCAAGAAGGCCACGGCTCAGTTCGACAAGGCAGTCAAGGCCTACCCACAGTTCGCTGCCGCCTGGGCGTCAATGGGCGAAGCTAAGCTGCGCGCCAAGGACGAGCGAGGCGCTTGGGATGCCCTTCAGAAGGCGGTCGAGAACGACCCGAAATACCTGAAGCCGTACGAGCCCCTAATCCAGATGGCTACCGCGAAACAGGACTGGGAGAGTCTGGATTCGCTCGGCGGCGCCTATCTTGAGATCAATCCGAACGCGACAAACGTGCGTTTCCTGACCGCCGTGGCCGCGCTGAACTCTGGCAAGGCCGAGAGAGCGGAAGAGATGGTTCTGTCCATCCAGGCTCGGGAAGATGGCGCGAAGTACCCGCAGACCAACCAGATCATGGGGATGATCCACGAGAAGCGGGCCGACTTCGAGAAGGCGGCCGGGTTCTACCGATCGTTCCTGAAGACGACGATGCAGCCCGAGTCCGGCAATGTGAAGGACCTTCAGCGGAAGCTGCACGAGTGGCAGATGCTGGGCGTAATCGCTGGGGAGCCGACCCCATAGGCCTAACCTAGCGCGCGCGTCATGCCGGCGCACGCACCCAGCCGTGGGCGGCATTGTCGGGATTGATTCCTCGCTCGCGGTAATCGGCCTTCATTCGTGCGACTCCGTCTGCCAGTTGGGTGCGTCGCGACTCCTCCGGATCGATCCCGTACAGCGCTGCCGCGTTGAGCCCGAAAATGCGCCGTTTGTCCTCTCGCGACAGCTTGCTGTAGCCGAAGCGCTCGCAGATCTCGTCGCTGATCTGAAAGCGCTTGAATGCCTCGATGCACCACTGGGGGGATCCCCACCAGATGCAGTCCGTGCCCCAAAGCACGCGGTCCGCGCCATAGTGCTGGATGTTCTTCCCCATCAGGTGCATGCACATTACGGGATGGGCGATCGCAAGGGTGCCGAAGGCGCTGCCAATCTCGCAATACACGTTGTCGATGCCGGGATTCCTCCTCTTGATGCGCATCAGGACGTCGTGCCAGGCGAAGTCGCCCGTAGTGGGATCGAAGAAGGCGGGATCCTCGAAGCTGGGCTCGGTCGGCCCGTGCTTCAATGCTGAGTGGTACACGACAAAGGTGATGTCGGGATTGTCCAGGGCAGCCTGCTCGATGTCGCGGGGATTCGCGAGATGGCCAAAGCGTCGCGACTGGGAAGCGTAGCCCTTGTGCACGCTGACGGTCGTTTGGCCCAGTTCCCGCGCCACGTCGTAGAAATATGCGGTGTCGTCGTCGTCAAGCTGAAAGCCATGTCCAGTCCGCGCCGGGTCGAAGTGGCAGTAGAGCTTCCAGGAAGCCGTGCCGTACTCTTGGACTTCCCGCGTCATCTGCTCCTTTAGAGCGACGCGGTCCTGTCGGTCAGCGACGGCATCCCAGTAGTGGTTGGGCGCGCAGTTGCTCTGTGACAGGGCCCTCAGCGATCCGGCCATTCGGTTGATCTCATCACGGCGACTGGCCATCGCCCAGCTCGGGAGGACGCCGCCTCCCCTGACCTCGTGACGGTCGACGGGATCACCGGCCGCTGACGCAGCGGCAATTGCTTCACGCTCCTCGGATGGGCTTCGTTCGCGCCCAGGGACGCCGGATATGACCAACATGTCCGTCTCGGAGTCCAACAGCATCTCCTTGAAGAACGTGCTGAAGCTGTAACCTTCCACACCTCCCGGTAGGTCGAAGCCCATGCTGCGCATGAACTCTGACTGCCGGAAGTTCAAGGCGTAGCCCTCAGTGAAGTGGGCCTGCACGTCGAAGATGAAGTACTCGCCCTGCGGCCGGAGCTCTTGGTGCGCCGCCGGCTCGAACATCTCCTCTTGCCGAATCTCCCAGTAGGCTTGGCCGTATGCTTCGTTGGCCGCCCAGAATGCGGTTGCGAGGCCCATCGGGGACCTCAAAAATGTCCGTCGGTCCATTCCGATCCGCTTCGCGTTTTCGGCTGCCAGCTCTGTGATGCGGTGTTCCCACCGCTGCTGGATGACATTCTGCCGGCGCGGCCAGATCTCTTCGTTTGAGACGACTTGGGTCGGGATCGGCGAGTCCACACCGGCGGCGCGGTCCCGCTGCCACTTTCGGATCCACATCGGAGGTCCGCTACCGCCAAGGGATGGCTGGGGCGGGGAAGGGTGCCGGGATGGCCCGGCCCGGCGCAAGTATCATAGTACGGACGTTCCCCGCCAGCGCCGCGTCGCACGCAACCCGCGACCACGCTGATTCACGCCATGCGACCTACGATTTCCGGAGTCGGATGTTTCGTCCCGCCCAGAGTCCTGAGCAATAAAGACCTCGAGAAGATGGTCGACACGTCGGAGGAGTGGATCACGACTCGAACTGGCATCACCGAGCGCCGCATCGCGGACAAGGGCGTTGCCACTTCGCACCTTGCTACCGAGGCGGCCAGAGAGCTTCTGGCCAAGACCGGAGTCCCCGCGTCGGAAGTTGAGGCAATCATTGTCTGCACAGTCACCCCGGACATGATGTTCCCCGCAACGGCTTGCTTGGTCCAAGATCGGATCGGTGCACGCGGCGCTTGGGGCTTTGACTTGGTCGCGGCGTGTTCCGGTTTGCTCTACGGTCTGTCCACGGCTGCGCAGTTGGTGGCTTCCGGCGCGCACCGCAAGGTGGTGGTCATCGGTGCAGACACGATGTCCAGGATCATCGATTACAAGGACCGCGCGACCTGCGTGCTCTTCGGCGATGGCGCAGGGGCGTTTCTTGTGGAACCCTCCAATGGGAACGAGGGCGGTCTCGTAGACTTTGTCAACGAGATCGACGGATCAGGCGGGAAGTTCCTGTGCATGCCTGCCGGGGGAAGCGCACAGCCGGCTTCTCACGAGACTGTCGATCAGCGCCTGCACTTCGTGCACCAAGACGGACGCAACGTCTATAGGTATGCGGTGGGCAAGATGTACCAGTTGTGCAAGCAGTTGCTGGAGCGAAACGGATATACGGCCGATGACGTGGACCTCCTGATCCCGCACCAGGCAAACCGGCGCATCATCACGGCGGTGGCGAATCGGATGGGCCTGCCGCTAGAGCGCACCCTGATCAACATCGACCGATACGGCAACACGACTGGGGGCACAATCCCGATTGCAACGAGGGATGCCATTGAAGAAGGTCGGCTGAAGAAGGGTGATCTGGTATTGATGGCCGCCGTGGGAGCGGGCTTCACCGCTGGGGCCTCCCTCTGGCGCTGGTCGTTCTAGCGAAAGCCCTGTTTAGGTCCGACTCTCAGGGGCGCTCGTCCTGTAGCGGCAACCCAGCCTCTCCTGCTGCATGCATTCGGCAAGGGGTCTGGCCTTGATCGCGAGTCGTTCGAAGGGCTGCCTCGTCTAGCATGATTGCACCGTGGGAGCCTCCTCCCTATTCCGGCCAGCCAGGCGCGGTAGGAGTAATCCGTTTGTCCCTGGTCAGGGGCAGATTCCGCCATACCTTGCGGGTCGCGAAGCGGAGCAACGCCTCGTCAAGAACCTTCTTGACCGACTGGTGAGGGGATCGGGTCCGGGAAGAGACGTAGTCTTGTTCGGTCCAAGAGGAAACGGCAAGACCGTTCTGTTGGAATGGTCACTCCGAGAGGCCCAGAGCCGCAAGATCGCAACGATCGATTTCTTTGGCGGAGAGTTTCGGTCACGAGATGAGCTGATTCGTGGTCTATCTGTCGTGCCAGGCTGGTTGCGGCTGCTGAGTTTGGTGTCCGCGCTTGGTATCGGGTTCAAGTTTCGCGACGAGACTTCTGGCCAAGTATCGGAAGTCCTCGCCCGCAGAGCCCGCAAGGGTCCGCTCGTGATTGCGATAGATGAGGCACACGTACTGGGGATTGAACTAGGCCACGCCCTGATCAACGCCGTTCATGGCTTGCGACGGAAGGGATTGCCGATCTTGCTCATGCTTGTAGGAACGCCAGATTTGCCCCGGCACCTGAATGCCATGGCGACGTCGTTCTGGGACAGAAGCGCGAAGGTTCGCATCGGCCGTCTGAGCCTTGAAGCCGCGGCAGAAGCGATTCGGATCCCCATGGAACAGCACGGCTACTCGATAGCGCCAGATACCCTGGACCAAGTTGTTCGTGAGAGCGAGGCGTACCCATTCTTCGTACAGCTGTGGGGTGGGCTGCTGTGGGACGGGTTACATGAATCGCCTGGCCCGATTTCCTGCGCCAATGTAGACGACGTAAGACCGCAGTTCGAAGATGAGAGGGACGAGTACTACCTCAATCGATACGAGGAATTGCGTCGAGTGGGGCTCGCAAGAGTTGCGGCGACCGTCTCCAGTGTGTACCTTGACGCAGACAGGGCCACTTCCCACCAAGTTGAAGTAGCGATCCGTACCGGTCTGGAG
>JAJDWM010000210.1 GCA_022825595.1 Bryobacterales bacterium
GGCGGACCACCGTCTGCGAGTCCCTGGCCAGTTCGCAGGGCACGCAGTGGACGAGGTCGCGCTATGCATTGGCTGAGGATTGGGAGCGCGCCCGGCGGGCGACGGAGCGGAAGCGGTCGCTGAGCTGGATGGAGATGGCGGGCGATACCGTGTACGGCCCGCAGTGGACGCATCCCCACCCGTCCTTCTCGCGGGACGAATCGATGGTCGTGTTCGCCAGCGACAGGAGCGGCTGCACGCAGGTCTACGTCGCCGAGATACCGTGAGGGGCCTGCGCGGCTGCGGCAGTCAGGATGCGCGGCCCGTTTCGAACCCGCCGAGCAGCGTGCGAAAGTTCTCCGTGGTCTGCTGGGCTATGTCTTCCAAGGTCGTATTCCGGACCCTCGCCAGTGTCCGGGCCGTCTCGACCACGAAGCGCGGCTCATTGCGCCGGATTTTGCGGTGCGGCGTCGGCGTCAGGTAGGGAGCGTCCGTTTCGACCAGCAGCCGGTCGGACGGCACCCATCGGGCTGTGGCTCGGAGGTCGCCCGAGCGCGGGAAGGTGAGCACTCCGGAAAACGACAGAAGGAAGCCCATCTGCAGGCAGCGCAGCGCGTGCTCCGAGGTTCCGGTGAAGCAGTGCATGATGCCACCGATGCCGTTCCCCGCCCAGTGCTGCTCAAGGAGGTCCAAGGTCTCGTCCCACGCGTCCCGCGTGTGGATCGCGATCGGCTTGCCGTGGGCGGTGGCGATCTCCATCTGCCGCACGAAGGCTTGCCGCTGCTCGCCTGTCGGGGAGTTGCGGTAGTGGTGGTCAAGCCCGATCTCGCCCACTGCCAGCACTTCCGGGTGGTGGCACAGGGCGTCCAAGCGCTCCGCCGTTGGCTCGTCAAACTTGGCCGCGTCATGCGGGTGGACGCCGACGGTTGCGCCGATGTCGGCGTGACGCTCCGCGATGCGGACCGCAGCCTCAAGGTCAGGCGGGCCGTCCCCCGTGCCGATGGCCAGCATGAACGACACGCCTGCGCGGCGGGCGCGCTCGATGACCGCATCGCGGTCGGCATCGAATGCGGGGCCGTCGAGGTGGCAGTGGGAATCGACGAGCATGGCGTCCCGGCCTGGCTGGCCTCAGCTCAGGCGTGCCCCGGGCGGCGTGTCCTTGTCAAATCCGGCCAGACGCGCCTCTCCGCTGGGGAGTGATGCGGCGATGACCATCCCCTGCGACACCACGCCCATCATCTTGCGCGGCTTGAGGTTGGCCACAACCGCGATGCGTCGGCCTTGCACATCCTCGGGAGCGTACTCGGCCGCGATGCCCGCCACGATGGTCCGCGGCTCTGCCTCGCCGATGTCCACTGTCAGCCGCAGGAGCTTGTCCGACTTCTTCACGCGCTGCGCTGCTTGCACCAGTCCAACACGCATGTCGACTTTGGCAAAGTCCGAGATCTCGATGGGTGGCGTGTCGATCGTAACCGCTGGCGACGGGGCAGGCTGGCCGAGGATCTTGGCCTGCTCCTGCAGCGATTCGGCCTCGAGGGCCTCCATCCGGGAGACCGCCTTGCCCACGTCAAGCCTCGGATAGATGGCGCGCTGCTTGCCGGCGTCGTCGCCGGGCTTCAGCCTGCCCCAGGCCAGCAGGTCGAGGCGCTCGTCGCGCACTGCGCCGGCGAGGCCGAGGGACTCCCAGACGCCTTGGGCTCCGGTCGGCAGGACCGGGGCCAGGAGCACGGCGGCCACGCGCAGGGTCTCGGCGCTGTTGTACAGGGTGGCGCCCAATTGCCCGGCTGACTCGGCGCCGC
Source organism: Bryobacterales bacterium (assembly GCA_022825595.1). Classification (GTDB taxonomy): domain Bacteria; phylum Acidobacteriota; class Terriglobia; order Bryobacterales; family UBA6623; genus VXMF01. The sequence goes on from JAJDWM010000210.1 coordinate 1,779, forward strand.
CACGCTTGGCCAATTCCCAGGGCCTGTGTTCCACGATGTACTTGTCCGCGCGTGCCAGCACCGTCCAGACCGCATCGATCGCGTGCGAAAAGGAGTACTTGGCGTAGTGCGCCACGGCCTGCTCGATGCACGTGGCGGCCAGTTCCGGCAGGCCCCCGTCATCTCCCCCGGAAGGATCCGGGATCTTCCCGCCGCAGTAGCGGGAGAGCATGGACGCCGTTCGGCTGGCGAGGTTGCCGAGGCCGTTGGCCAAGTCGGCGTTGTAGCGCCGCGCCAATGCCTCGTGCGAGAAGTGCCCGTCCTGGCCGAAGACGATCTCCCGGAGCAGGTAATGGCGGAGCCCGTCCGTGCCGACCACCTCCTTGATGGGAAGTGCCCGGACGATGTTCCCCTTGGTCTTGGACATCTTGCCGCCCTGGAAGATGAGCCAGCCATGAGCCCAGATTTGGCGCGGCAGCGGCAGGCCAGCCGCCATGAGGAATGCGGGCCAGTAAACGGCGTGGAAACGCACGATCTCCTTGCCGACCAGCTGCACGTCGGCAGGCCAGAGTCGCTCGTACTCGCCCGGCCCGTCGGCGTCTCCGAATCCCAGCGCGCTGATGTAGGTGGTCAGCGCGTCGAACCATACATAGAAGACGTGCTCGGGATCGTTGGGCAGCGGTATTCCCCACTTGAGCGTCGAGCGGCTGATCGACAGGTCCTTGAGGCCGGAACGCACGAATGCCAGCACCTCGTTGCGGCGGGTCTCCGGACGGATGAAGTCCGGCTGGGACTCGTAGAGGTCGATGAGTGGCTGCTGGAAGGCGGACAGGCGGAAGAAGTAGTTCTCCTCGGTGACGGTGGTGATCAGTTCGGGGTCCGCTGCGGCCGCCTCCTCGTCCGTGACGAAAGCCTCATCTCCGAGGTGGTACT
>JAJDWM010000463.1 GCA_022825595.1 Bryobacterales bacterium
GGTCGAGTGCGAGTACGGAGACCTGCGGCAGGCGCAAGAAGTGATGGCGCAGTCGAGTTATTATTCATGCAACGACCCGCGGCTGCACTTCGGTATCGGGGCTGAGACTTCTGCCTCTCTGCGGATTCGCTGGCCGCGAGGCGGGACGCAGGCAGTCGAAGATGTTGCCGCGAACCAGATCATCACGATTCGGGAACCAACGTCGATGGATCAGGCCTAGCGCCCCCACCGACCCCTTCCAGTGCCGCTTGGCGAACCTCGTCGGAGCCGTCGCCACTTGGCGCCTGCTCTCTGGCGCCGGTCCACAGGGCGCTCTCGGTGACTGTCGAATCAAGCGTTGGGCCGCTTCTGCCGCATTGACCGTTGTCTGTTCGTTTCGTCCCAGAGTGGTCGTGGCCTGCGGCCTCGGGTTGATGGCTGCCTTGGCGGGACCGGGCCCTCTTGTCCAGGCCGCCGGGCCGCAGGATGGGTACGCAGCACTGCGGGCCGGAGACGTTGATGGGGCTCTCGCCTACTTCAGGGCGGCATTGGAATCGAATCCTGATGACCTCAAGGCTCTCAACATGGTTGGCGCCGTCCTGTGCATGAGAAACGAGACCGAGGCTTCGATCCCGTACTTCGAAAGGGCCTTGAGCATCGCGCCGGAGTTTGTGGCTGCCCGGAAGAATCTGGCGATCGCCGAGTTTGATCTCGGTCGGCACGACCCTGCCAAGCGGCATCTCTTGCAGTTGCTGGAGGTCGAGGATGCACGGGCGCAGGCAAGTCTCTTCTTGGGAATGATCGCCTCCGAGGACGGGCAGCACGAGGAGGCAATCCAGCGATTCGGGGCGGCTGGGTCGCTGCTCAAGGCGCAGCCGAGGGCCGTCATCAGCTACGCCCGGTCGCTTCACCGCCTCGGCCACGCGGACCGGATGAGCGAGGTGTTGGGCCCTGTCCGCGGGCGGGCGGATCTGACCGCGCCCGACCTTGTGGATCTTGCACAGCTCTATGCTTCGGCCGCAATGTTTGACGAGTCCCTTGATGCCTTGGACCGTGCGGAAGCCGCCGGCATCGCCATTGCAGGTCTCGCGGGCCAGAGACTTGATGTGCTCTTGGCCGCCGGTAGGGAGGCTCAGGCCCTCTCACACGCTCGCCATGCCGTAGAGGTTGAGCCGAGCCAGGATCTGCTGTTGCGGTTGGCCAGGCTGGAAGAGAGCGCCGGAGACCTCGACGCGGCGGTCGTCGCGCTGAGACGCGCGATCCAGGCTGATCCGGGCAGCGAGGCGGGCTATATCGAGCTGAGCGAGTTCTGCGTTCGGTACCGGAATCCAGGACTCGCGCTAGAGATCTTGGATCTCGGCCTGAATAGGATGCCGGGTTCGTACCGTCTGTTTGTGCAGAAGGGGATTACTTTGGGGCAGGCCCAGCGGTATCAGGAAGCCCGGCAAGCCTTCTCCGAAGCAATCGCGCTGACCGCGGACCACTCAGTGGCGCTGACGGCTATGGCCGTCGCTCTCTTGCTCTCCGAGGAGACGGATCTCGCCTTGGACACGCTTGGGCACGGCGTCGCAAGGTTTCCGGACGATTTCTACGTAAACTACGTCTACGGCTTTGCACTAGAGAGATCCCAAGCGGCTGACCATGAGTCCGATGCTCTTGCACGAGCCGAACTACATATGAGGAAATCGATCGAGCTGAACGGAGAGTTCCCGTCGGCGCGCTATCGGCTTGGGAAGATTCTCGCCGAAAACAGTCCCCAAGAAGCCATCCAACACTTGGAAGCAGCGGTTCGGCTCGCCCCGTCATTGGATGCCGCAAAGTACCAGCTGGGCCAGATCTACATCTCGGTTGGCAGGGTAGAGGACGGCGAGCGCCTGATCAGGGAGGTGGGCGAGGCGAAGCAACGAGACCTCGAGGCCGAGCAGATGCCTCAATTCCGCGCATTCAAGCCTCCTCCAGAGGGCTGATGGCTCGGGGCCGGTCCCGTGCGCCGTTGGCAACGGCTCGATGACCCTAGAGGATTGGCCAGCCCGGTCGATGGGGGAAGGCTACCTGGCAGAGCGACGCCTCGCGTCCAGTGGAACCTCTGCTCCCTCCGTCAGGGTCTGGTATTCCTTCGCCTTCTCGGTGTTTCCAAGGGCCCTGTGGAGTCTCGAGAGTAGGTAATGCACCTGCATATCCAGGATCACGCCCCTTGCATCGGCAGTCCTCAGGGCACGCTCGGCGTGGCCAAGAGCCCCCGCCGCGTCTCCTGTCCGTTCCGCCAGCCGCGCCCGTTCGTAGTGAACTGCTCGCATTGACGGGGCCAGCCTGATAGCCCGGTCCAAATGCTCTTCGGATTCCGCCAGCCGGCCCAGCTTCATTAGCAATCGACCGTAGTTGTAGTGCAGCATCGGGTCAAAGCGGGGACCCTGATTGCGGGCAAGACCCATTCGGTAGGCAGAATCCGCACGGTCGAAGTCCCCCAGTGCCTCGAGGCTGAGGCCTAGGTAGTCCCACGCTTGCGGGTCGGTGGGCGCGATCTCGAGAACCTTGCGGAACTGCTCCGCAGCCCTCCCGTGTTGCTGGCGCCCGTCGTAGAACACCCCGAGCTCGAAGAATGGCTCGGGCCGGGTAGGCGCGAGATCGGTGGCTTGTTGGTATAGGGATTCGGCTTGACTCGCATCACCTCGCGCGGCAGCGACCTGCGCGCGCAACATGATCGCTGGGACACATTGGGGGTGACTCTCGGCCAGCACTGCCAAGCCGCGAAGCGCCGCCGAAGCTTGACCTTGGGACAGCGCGCGCTGCGTTGCTGCAATCGTGGCTTCAGCGCCGTCACACGAACCACTTGCTCGAGGTGTGCCTAGAAACACCGTCACCACTAGGGCGAGAGTGGCCCAAGTGGCGGTCGGCCGTCGAGTCAACACCGTTGCCAACGTTCGCGCCGGCGCGGTATACGCCGGACTCACATTCGCGCCGAAGGCGGCCGGTCGTGGCAGCGATCGAACTCCTGTCCTACTTGTTGGGAGCGATCTCGCAGGCACAGTTAGGGACATGTTCCAGCAAGCCGGTCGCGCGGTCGATCCGGCAAATGTCGAGCCAGTCCAGCTCCGCTGCCGGGTCCCAGAAGGCTCCCAGCTCTTCCGCGGCGCGGGAAGTCACCGCCCCAAGGTATGTGGCGACGTCCTCGAAGTTGCCCTCGGATGTGCCGCGCTCATTCGGGTTTGTGGCCTCAGCGCCCCTCGCTCCCTGACGATGGCCCAGCTTCGGTGCGGGTTCGCCCACGCCCCAATCTTAGCCGACAGCCTTTCGTGGCGGACTGGTGGGCCTGCCCCGTTCGGTCGCGTTGTTGTGCGGTCCCTGCTCTCGCGCCGGGCACTTCCGGCGACCTGCTCAGTGGAATGGGTTCAGTTCCTCCAACGGGTCTTGTCAATCGAGTGTTCGGGTCCCAGTGCAGCACGGCTTCGATGCGGGGGTAGGCTGATAGCAGTGCGAAGGCAGACTGGCTCGACGAAGTGGAAAAGCAGGATCGGTGGTGTGGCCCTGACGGGATTGGGCTGGGCCACTGGCTGGGCACCAGTTGCTGTCGTCATTGGCCTGATCGTCGATCCAGACGGGTCCATGGATGAAATGTGGGTGGCTATTGGCGGGTACCCGGGATTCCTTTGCGGTGTCGTGTTCTCGGTGCTGATTCAGATTTCAAGGGGCCGTGATCGGATTGGTGAATCTTCGATCACGCGAGTGGGGTCGGTCGGGGCAATCAGCGGAGTCCTGGTGATTGCGCTGCCGTCAGTTCTGGTCGCCGGAGGCGACTCGGGCGCCATCTCAGGACCGCTTCCAGCTTCCGTACTATTTGGGTCAGTAGTCCTGCTCAGTGCCCTCTCCGGCATCGCTTCCCGCTCGGTGGCTCGTTCGGCGTGCTGCAAGACGGCCTCCCAAGAACTGCGCACGTAAGGGAGCATGACGTCTATTGGTGCTGTGGCGCACCTGCCGCCCGCAATCGAAGCAGCGATCAGGATGCGACTGGACAGCGTCAGGGTCCCTTGGCCGACGTTTTTCCACAGCTTCTCCACATTTCCACAGGCTTTTCAAACGGCTAGTTTGAATAACGCATTCGCCTGATGCTGCATTGCTTCCACTTGGAAGTCCCGCTCCCACGGTTCCGGGGGGTTCTCCTATGGGTCGCCGGCGCGATATTGCGCTCGTAGCGCGCGTTCCCGCTGGATCTGGCCTAGAAAATTTGGACCGAGATGGCCGGTGCCGTCGAGGGGCCAACGACCTCGGGATGTCGAGGGAACGCCATGCCGGCCTTCCCCCGGACACGAGGATTGGTAGCCTGATCGATGGGTCTGGGGCGCTGTCGGGAGGGGCACCATGGCTGGCGGCTGACAGCAGGGTGGCACGATCGCGGGGGCCCTGCGAGCCTCGCACTAGCACAGGAACCCGCTCGGGACGAGGCCCACATTGCGCAAAGGCTGGGCCTGGCCCGCTGCATCTCTAGGATCCCTTGGCCGATGTTTTTCCACACTTCTTTCCACATTTCCACAGACCGTTCAGGCAGCTAGTTTGGATAACGCATTCGCCTGATGCTGCATTGCTTCCACTTGGAAGTCCCGCTCCCACCGGACCGTGGGGTTCTCCTATGGATCGCCGTTGCGATCTAGCGCTTGTAGCGCGGATTCCCGCTGAATCTGGCCGAGAGGATTTGGACCGAGATGGTCAGTGCCGTCGAGGGGCCAACGACCTCGGGAGGTTCAGGGAAGGCCATGCCGGCCCCCGCCCGGACTCGAGGATTGCTAGCCTGATCGACCGGTCCTGAGCGCTGTCGGGAGGAGCGCCATGGCTGGCGGCTGACAGAAGGCTCGCACGTCCCCTGGGGCCCGAGAGCCTCGCACCAGCACAGGACCCCGCTCGGGACGAGACCTGCAGCGCGGAATAGCTGGGCTTGGCCCGCCGCAACTCGCGGGCCGGGGAGGTGCGCTGGGATAGCGGCACCCCACGCAGACGGTAAGGCTACTCCTCGTGATTGACATCCGGGCCCAGACTGCCACGAAAGCCGCGGTTTCGCCGACGGTTGTCAGCGAAACCGATTCGAGTCGTCCAGGCAGTCGGGGGGCTTCGATCGCCGAAGCCGGAATCCCGCTCGGGAGCGCGTGTGGTTCCGATCAGCGTGCATCCGTGCCGGGAGCGGTCACGCCCAGCCTTTCCCACTCCGCAATCTGATTCCTGATCGCATCCGCGGCGGTTGCCTCGGGGCTGAGCTCGAGGAATTGGCGAAAGTGCGATGCAGAGGGCTGGAACTTCCCCAAGTTCGCATAGGCAGCTCCTAGGAATTGATGGGCCTGTGGATACGTAGTCGTGGCCCCTCTCTCGACCAGTTCCAACGCCTTCTCGATGCACTCCTCATTCTGCCCCGATCGCAAGTACGCGCCAGCAACGAAGAACCTCAGCTCATCAAGATTTGGGTTGATCTCGAGTCCCTTTTCGCCCATCTCGATCGTGCCCGGCATGTCGCCAGTTCCTACTAACAAGGGCACGACACTCGTGTACACCGGGTATAGGTATGGATCGGCGGCCAATGCCTGCCGGTACGCGTCCAGTGCGTCCTCCGACAGGCCCAGGCTCTCTCTGACTTGGCCGAGGAGGTGCCACGCGGCAGCGAAGCTCGGGTCTATGCCAACGGCGGATTCCAGGCGTGTGGCCATCCTCTTGAGGTTCGAGCGCGGCTTGGCAACCTCCCTTACCGACCATTCGTAGTGCTGCGCCGCCTTCTTAGGCGCCTGGGCAGTTGATGGGCTGATGGCATGCCCAAGGATCTCCTCAGCCCTTGACAGAACCAGCTCACCGATGTCGGGGTTGTCGAATACCGAGCGAACCCCGAGGAGGATCTGGGTCGATTGGTGCCCCGGAAGCTCGGCGCGGACGAAGCAGTTGTTCATGTTGACAACGCCGAGGTGGTTGGCCTGCGGTATGTCTCTGGCCCGTCCCCAATCCTGTGTGGCGTCAACGAGGCCAACGCCCCTCCCCGAGAGTTCAATGTCAAATTCTCCCTTGGGGTCAACTTGGTCCGTGGCGCGGGGGAAGCCGTCACAGATGAGTTCGACCACAGTCTCCTTCGGGACCAAGCTTCCATCTGACATCTGCACAACGCCCGATACATAGGCAAGTGTCACGGGATCTGG
>JAJDWM010000394.1 GCA_022825595.1 Bryobacterales bacterium
GAAGTTCTGAATCTCGATGCGGGTTATGCGCATGTGCCCCGAGCCTTCCGAAGGGCATTGCCTCCGGTCATGTGACTCATCCAACTAGAGTTGCCCCGAGGGATTCGACCGCGTTCGCGGAAATGCTTGCAGAGCTGCGGCTGCATGGCCCTCCGATCTGCGCGGTTCCGGCGTTTGGCGTGGCTCTGGATCATGCAGCGACGGCATTCGGCTGTTCTGGGAGATCACCACACTGCACGAGCAAACCGCAATGGCGAAGCGCTGGGCGTTGCAGACCGGGTCGCCCCACGATCTCGTCACAAGGCCTGTCCAGACCCTCGCCGACCGCGGGAGGAACAGCCGGGGCCGGGCAGAATGGCATCCAATGTCTTGATCCTGCTCCCACGCGCTCATTGTAAGAGGCGGCCATTGACAGCTGGAGCCGGAGAAGGTATTCGGCCACGACTTCCCCTCTTGAGCCCTTGGCAAGGCGACCCCCCTACGGAATCTACGAAACACCTGCTGGGTCGGCCTGGGGCTGTCCCAAGACACGCCCAAATCCGCCATGGACTGCATCGAGTCCTGGTGGTCGTGCGATGGCCGGCAGCGCTATCTTGGCACCACCCAGCAGCGGGTGTTCGCCGACAGCGGAGGCAGCAACTGCATCTCCCCGCACGCCTAGAGGCAGGGTCTCCGGGAGAGGCTCTGCAACCGCGACGGACTCACGGTCACAGTTAAGCACTACCCCTAACGGTGTGCCAAGGTCAACCCCATAGAACATTGACCGTTCAGCGAGATCAGCAAGAGACTTAGCGGCCCCTCCGCCCCGATGAGTGGCCACGATAGTGCTCCTCTTCGGTGGTCCGCCGACACACGACTGCTCCCATCGGGCCCGCAGCCGTCTCGGGAATTCGCCCAACAGCCCGCCCGACACCGTACCCGTACAGTGGCGATCCCGAGCAGCAGTCCCTGGCGGCTGGTTGCGAGGTCCCGCGAACTTGGACGTCCGACCTCCTCCTCCACACTCCCATCACCGGCTGGACATCGTTTGTCAATTCCAGACCGAACCTCCCGAAATCGGACTGGAATGACCAGCTGCAGCAAGAACGGAGCTCTGAAGCCAGATGCGTAGGCCCGGTCATGGCGGAGTTCCCTAACGCTACTCAAGCGCTCGGGCGTGCGGCCGTTGCCCCAGCTCCGCCCCACGGCAGCGAGCGTAGACACACATAGATATATAAGGAGTGATTTCCGAACTCGGCCGGTCTACCGCGAACGCCCCGTAACCGTTCCAAACGCTCCCTCTGGCGGCCCTGCCGCCCCACCCGTCGTGTTCGTCCGCAAACCTGCCCCCTCCGGTCGAAGCGGTCGATTCGGCGGCGCGCTGTCCCCCGAGTCAATCCATCTCCCAACAGCGAATCGAGAACGGTCCGCACCGCCCCAATGCCTCCCAATCCACCAGCAACGCGCAACCTTCCCGAAAAGACACCGGTGACCTCGCTCACGCTCACGATTCGTGAGCCAAGGAGGGCCTGAGCGTCCCTGCTGGCGTAGCACTGGCCTTGACGTGGTCTTGCCTTGGGACGGCCTAAATGGGACTTGCCAATAGACCCTGCTGAGTCGTGTCTCCCACCGAGTCCACGCACCAAGCTCGCTTGCATCGCTGCACCGGACAACCCGAATGGGAGCGGCGGTTGCGCGTCTGCGGGCCAATCTACCGCCGCCCACCGATACATCGATTGAGGCTGCCATCCGCCAAGGCCTCTGACAGACAGCCGGATGCTTCGACCGCCGCGGTGCGAAGTCGGCAAGCCTGTTGATCTTCGACATCCGCCCGGGACCGTCGAAGCCAGAGTGCGTACGCCGCAGGCACAGGCAGCCAAGCAGCCCGCCGACTTCGGTTCGCGCAATCCTGGCCAGATTGGCGCGACCCACCTACAGCCATCCTGGCCGATGTCCGCGGCCGCGGCCGACGCGCACCCGAACTAACCCCCTGTCTGATCCGAGCCCATCGCCAGCAACGTTCGACAGGTCCGCTAAGGGTGGAGGGCACACTCCCTCGACGCGATTCGGGCAGGCCTCATGCCATACTTCGAGTGGGCGTGAGAGACTTCAACACCGCAGGGCCGGTCGATCCCAGCGACCATTACTGCATCCCTCCACTGCAGCGTGTGGACCTAGAGGAGATCCTGCACCTGATCCGCAGGCAGAAGTACTTCGTCCTCCATGGCCCCCGACAGACCGGCAAGACTTCGATCCTGAAGGCTCTGGCCGACCACCTCAACGCCACCGGCGAGTATCGCTGCGTCTACGCGAACTTCGAGCTCGGCCAGACCGCCAGAGAGGACGTGCCGAGAGCCATGCGTGTGCTCCTAGGGCAGATCGCCGGGCGGTCAGAGGTAATGCTCCAAGACACCTTCGTGCGGGACGAGCGCCTAGCCATACTGGACGAATACGGGGGAGACGGCGCGCTCAATGAGACTCTGCGCCGCTGGGCGAGGTCTCGCAAGAGACCTCTAGTGCTGCTCATTGATGAGATCGACACCCTTGAGGGCGACTCGCTGATCTCTGTGCTGCGACAACTCAGGGCGGGCTATGACGAGCGGCCGGACGGCTTCCCGCAGAGCACCATCCTGTGCGGCGTGCTCGACGTGCGCAACTACCGCATCTTCTCGAGCTCGCTAGGATCGAATGTCAGCGGCGGCAGCACCTTCAACATCAAGGCCGAATCCCTGCGGCTCGGCGACTTCAGCGAGATCGAGGTGCGCTCGCTGCTCGACCAGCACACTGCCGAGACCGGCCAAGACTTCGATGCCGACGCGGTCGCGAGGATCTGGGATCTCACCCGGGGCCAGCCGTGGCTGGTAAACGCACTGGCTTACCAGTCCTGTTTCAGGGACGAGGCCGGGCGGGACCGCAGCCAGCCCATAGGGATTGCGGCTATCGACCGTGCCAAGGAGACTCTCATCCGCAACAGGGTCACGCACCTCGACCAGCTAGCCCACTAGCTCAGCCAGGAGCGTGTCCGGCGTGTGGTCCTGCCCATGATCGCCGGGTCGGTGGATGCCCGCTATTCCTCGCACGATCTGGAGTACGTTCGCGACCTCGGGCTGGTGGCGCGCGAAGGCACCGTCAGAATGGCGAACCCAGTCTATTCCGAGTTCATTCCCCACCAACTGACCGCATCCCTGCGGTCGGGGCTGGAGAGCATGGTCTCCCCGGGCTGGTTTGTCAACGACGACGGTGACTTGGACGTGCGCGGACTGCTGACCGCGTTCCAAGGCTACTTCCGGGAGCACTCGGAGTTCTGGGTGGACAGATACGGCCACGTTGAGGCGGGCCCCCAGCTCGTGCTGCACGCCTACCTGCAGCGCGTGGTCAACAGCGCCGGGCGCTTCACCCGGGAGTACGCCCTCGGCCTCGGGCGAAGCGACCTGCTCATCGAATGGCCGCGGCCCGGCGGCACGCTGCACTCCAACCCCAGCAAGCACGTCATCGAGTGCAAGGTGGTCGGCGAACGCTCCGGACTGGAGCGCGTTATCCGCGAGGGCTTGCAGCAGACCCAGTCCTACATGGATCTGTGCGGCGCGGAGTCCGGGCACTTGGTGGTCTTCGACCTGCGACCCGGCAAGACGTGGGAGGAGCGGATATTCACAAGAGGCCCGGAGCCAGACCAGCCACCCATTACCGTGTGGGGCATGTGACCCAATGTCCGACGACAGCCCGGCGGCCGCACCGGCCCCACAGCAGAAGCGCGCGGTGCGACGCCCCACGAAACGCCGGAAATCCCGCGTCCCACCCCAAGTGCGCCTCGTTGCTTGACGGCTTCTGCGCTGCTCCCGCCGGCAGTTCCGACCCCCCGAATGCCTCCATCTGACCGCTGCCAGTCTTGACGTAAGGCCCGCGA
>JAJDWM010000795.1 GCA_022825595.1 Bryobacterales bacterium
CTCTCGATGGTTGCCTTTGCCTTCATCGCGTCGACGAAGTCCTCCAGCAGCTTAGTCCGCTTGCGTTCCGTCATCTCTTTGGCGATCTCGTCGCGGACCTCCTTGAACGGTCGCAGGCCGGCCGGCCGCCGGGCCGTGACCTTGACAATGTGATACCCGAAGACCGTCCGGAAAACACGGCTGACGCCCCCGACCGGCAGGCCGAAAGCCACGTCCTCGAACTCTTTGACCATCTTGCCCCGCGGGAAGTAGCCGAGGTCTCCTCCCTGCCCGGGGCAGTCAGAGCGCTCGTCAGCAAGCTTCTCGAAACTCTGGCCGGATTCCAGCAATGCCAGTATCTCGCCGGCTGCGGCCTTGGCCTGCTGACGTGTCACATCGCGGTCGACGTGCTTGACGATGTGCGACGCCCGCACCATCTCCTCGGTCGCGAACCGGCGCTTGTTCCCCCGGTACTCCTTCACGATCGCCCTCATCTTCGGAGGCCGGACGCGTCGGGTCAGCTGTTTGACGAATCGCTCCACCTTCAGCTGCCGACCGACGTCCTCTTTTAGGGCCTCTTCGCTAACGCCAGCCTCAATGAGCTTTTCCGGGCCGCCAGCCCGACCCATAGCCTCCCGCAGGCGCTTATCGAGCAACGCCGGGTCCACAGGCTCTGGATCGGCCATCGCCGCCTGGCGCAACAGGGTCTGCTCGATCACGTTCTCCCGTCCCCATTCGACGGCTCGAGCCCGGATGCCGTCCTCGTCCAAGCCCCACTTGTCCCGATCCTTTTTGGGAACCCGCTCTAAGCGCTGGCGGACCGACTCGGCCTCGCGCGCGAGGACGGCGTCGGGAACGAGTTCCCCATTGACCCTCAGCGGCATCATCGTCATTCTAGGATGGGACGGGAAGGCGCCGGAAATGCAACGTGGCCCCGCGACACCAGCATTCGCGGACAGCCCAGAGGAATACACGGCCCGGCCGATGCCGCCGCCGGGCTCGATGGAACTGCCCATAGGCGGGGCAGACCTGTGGTTTGCGGCCCTGGACGGGCCGCTGCGCCCACCCGCTTCTGACACTTCCGTGCTGGCGCCATGTGAGCTGCGACGCGCGCAGGGTATGAGCGTGGGGCCCCGCCGGACGTTCGTGGGCGCTAGGGCTCGCCTGCGGCAGCTGCTCGCCGCTTACCTGCCAACCAGCTTGGGACCCTTGGACTTGCGGCGCGGGGTGAACGGCAAGCCCCGACTTACGGGCCGCCTTGCCCATTGCGGGCTCCACTTCAACACCTCACACAGCCAAGCCAGAGCCATCTTCGCGTTCTCGCGATCGCAGGTGGGGGTTGACATCGAAGCTCTTCGTCCTCTCCCGTCGGCACTCAGACTGGCCGAGCGGTTCTTCACCCCGTCGGAGATTGCCGAGGTTGCGAAACAGCGGGCCCGGGGCCAGCCAGACACTTTCCTCAAGATCTGGACACGCAAGGAAGCTTTCGTCAAAGCCGTCGGCGGAAGTATCCCGCAGGATCTTGGCACATTCCAAGTCGCTCTTGAGCCCAGGCGGGGCGCAGCGCTGCTAGACGAGGACGGGCGCGCTATCCGCGGCTGGACAATGCTGCCCCTACAGCCGCAGGGGAGCATCATAGGTGCATTGGCAGTTCGTCAGACTAGGGTCAAGCTGCGCCGATGGCTTCTGGCGTGACGCCCGGCACAGCCGCTGCCTCAGCCAGACTCAGGTGCGAGGAACGCGTCGAGGAAGCCGGTGTCGTAGCGGCCCTCAATGAATGCGGGGTCGTCCAGGATTCTCAAGTGCAGAGGAATCGAAGTCTGGATTCCTTCGAGCACAGACATGCCGAGGGCACGCCTCATGCGCTGTATGGCCTGGCGCCGACAGCCAGCACTCGCCACAATCTTCGCGACCAAGGAGTCATAGTACGGACGCACCCTCCACCCCGCATAGGCCGCGCTGTCCACCCTGATCCCGCACCCTCCGGGCGCGGCAAACTGCGTGATCCTGCCAGCGGACGGCAGGAACGTCTGCGGATCCTCGGCGTTGATCCGGCACTCTATTGCATGCCCGCGCACATCAGTCGGCCCGGGAATCACGTCGTCCAGCGATTCGCCGCTGGCGAGCAGCATCTGGCTCCGCACGAGATCGATCCCCGTCACAGCCTCTGTGACGGGATGCTCCACCTGGATGCGGGCATTGAGCTCGATGAAGTGAAGGTCGCCGGACTGGTCCATCACGAACTCCGCCGTGCCGGCGTTGGAGTAGCCGATTGAGCCCAGCGCCCGAGCCAAGAGCTCGTTGACCTCGGTACGGCGGTCAGCACTGAAATGGTTCGCCGGGGCCTCCTCGAGGAGTTTCTGGTGCCGACGCTGGATCGAGCACTCGCGCTCTCCGAGCGAAACCACGTTTCCGTAGCGATCCCCGAGCACCTGAAACTCAATGTGGCGCGGGTGTTCGACAAACCGCTCAAGGTATAACTCACCGGACCCGAACGCCGCCCCCGCCTCGCTCTGGGCCTGATTGAAGGCCTCCTCCAAGTCGTCCATTCCCCGCGCTATTCGCATGCCGCGCCCGCCTCCGCCTTTCGAAGCCTTCAGGATCACCGGGAAGCCCACTTCAAGCGCGCAGTCTCGGACCGCCGAAACCGACCGCAGCGGCTGCCTGGAACCGGGCAGCACAGGAATGCCGGCGTCCTCGGCCGCCCTCCGCGCCCTGGCCTTGTCGCCCATGAGCCGGATGGCATCGGGAGTCGGCCCGATGAAGTGAATGCCGCAGGCTTGGCAGATCTCCGCGAATCTGGCGTCCTCAGCCAGGAAACCGTAGCCCGGGTGGATGGCATCCACATCGGTCACTTCGGCGGCGCTGATGATGGCAGGAATGTTGAGGTAGCTCTGACTGCTGTGGGGCCCGCCGATACAGACCGCTTCGTCCGCGTGACGCACGTGCAGCGACTCGCGGTCCGCAGTCGAATACACAGCGACCGTGCCAATGCCCAAGTCCCGGCAAGCAGCGATCAACCGCAGAGCGATCTCGCCACGATTGGCGATCAGGACCCTATCGAACATTTGGTCTGCCGCCCGGGAACCTAGGCAGGCTCCAGCCGGAATAGCGGCTGGCCGTACTCAACAGCCTGTGCATTCTCCACCAAGCACTCGCTGATCACGCCGTCGTGCTCGCTCTCGATCTCGTTCATCAGTTTCATGGCTTCGATGATGCACACCACCTGGCCCTTGCGCACCCGCGCGCCCACATCGACGAACGGTGGAGATTCAGGCGCCGACGCCACATAGAACGTCCCCACCATCGGCGACGTGATCACCGCCTCCGCAGACGGGGGCTCGGTGCCTTCTGCAGGTGCGTCAGGGCGCTGCTCCTCGACCGGCGCTATCGGCACATGCCCGGCGGAGACCGGTTGCACGGCTCCTGACCGAGCCACCCGGAGCCTGAGGCCTCCCGACTCATACTCGATCTCGGTCAGGCGCCGTTCGTCCAGAATCTCAACTAAGGCCTCGATCGCCGCCCGGTCCACTCGGTTGCTCGCCATGCGCAATTCCTAAGCTTCCAGCACCCGAAGGTCACGGGATGTTGTTGTCAGCACCTCGCAGCCCTGCCGGGTCACAACCACGACGTCCTCGACCCGGGCGCCCGCGCAGCCGTCAAGATAGGCTCCGGGCTCCACCGTGATCGCCATGCCCTCGCGCAGGAGTGTCTCCTGCCTCGCTGCGACTCGAGGTTGCTCGTGGATCTCTAAGCCCAACCCGTGACCGGTCGAGTGTCGGAAAGCGTTGTCCAAGCGCACCCCCGCCACGGTGAACTTGCTTAGCACCTGCCGCGCACGACGGTGGACGCTGCGACATTCCACTCCTGGGCGAACCGCGTCGACCGCAGCGGCCTGTGCCTCCAGAACGCCTCCAAACAGGGCCAGCTGGGTCGCATCCGGCTCGCCCCAGGCAACCATTCTGGTCATGTCGCTGCAGTATCCGGCGAGTATAGCACCTTGGTCGACCACCGTCAGGGCCCCTCGCTGCACGGGCTGCGAGCGCGGCTCGGCGTGCGGCAGCGCACCGTGCGACCCGCTGGCAACGATGGTCGGGAATGCAGCCCCCTCGGCCCCCAGACGCCGCATTCCAAACTCCAGTTCCGCCGCAAGCCGCGCCTCGGACCAGTCGGGGCTCGAGCGTTCCAGAACTTCGTCGAACACTTGCGAGTTCAGCGTCACCGATGCCTTGATCGCTTCGATTTCGCCCGGGCTCTTGACCATTCGCAGGTCCTCCACTAGCGGTCGCGCGGGGTCCAGGTGGCAGTCTGCCAGTTCTGCGCGCAGGTAGTGGTAAACGGCATACGGCAGGCTGTAAGGCTCGAACTCCACACGGCGCAGCCCTTGCTGGGCAATGCCCCGCGCAAGCGCTATCTGAGGATCCCCGTCCGAGATAACCACCTCAAGGCCACTCGTTTGACGGCGGGCCTGGGAACGGTAACGGCCATCCGTGAACAGCGTGGCCGAGTCCGGGGTCACCAAGAGGTGGCCGGCGCTTCCGGTGAAGCCGGTTAGGTATCGGATGTTCGCCCGAGACGAGACGTACATGCACCGACGCCCCAGCTCGGCCCGCAACTCGGCCAGCCTCTGCTCCTGCTCGCCCATCCGGCCATGGTGCGGCGCTCTCAAGCCGCAGCGCCCATCATACGGCCATGTTCAGGCTTACCAGAAAACCCGCAAGCGGAGGCTGGCAGTGGCCGGCTGAACGACCCGAGTGCCCACGAAGACCGACTGGAAGCTGTACAGGGCCCGACGGTTGGTCAGGTTGGTGACCTGAAATGCAAGCTCCCACACCCTCCGGTCTCCCCGAAAGTGCTCGTACCCCAAAGAGGCGTCGACGACGACGCGCGGCCGGATACGTGGAGGGTCGGAGAGGAGGTCGACGAAAGGCAACTGGTCGTAGTAGTCCGGATCGGCGGCCACCTCCTCCGGGTCTGACGGGTTGGCGACGAGACCGCTGTCGAACCGCACCTGCGAGCTTGCCCACAGTGTCCTTGCGAGTCGGACGAGGATGTTGCCGCTGGCGCCCAGCACTTGGTCGTGGTCGATGACGAACGGGCCCTCGGAAAGGGCATCCAGGGCGGAACTGGCAAGGAAGAGCCCCCCCGTGAAGGGCGGCGTCACTATGGCGCGGAAGTGCGTAACGCCGAGCGACCCTGTGACGCGGCGGGACGTGGGAAGCACCACTCTGGCCTCGAACCCGTTGACCCGCGAGAACGCCAGCGAAGTGGGAAAGATGATGCCGGTGTTCAGAAAGTTGTCGTTGTCCTGGGCGTTCGATGAGTGCTTGTGGTAGTAAGCGGCGTCGAGGGACAGCCGCCCTCCCAAGGCCTGCTGCAGTCCCAC
>JAJDWM010000445.1 GCA_022825595.1 Bryobacterales bacterium
AATCCACGAATCGCGTACGGCTGCCGTCTAGGCTGCCCACGAGCAAGCCCCACCCGTAGGGCCGCTTGCACGCGGCCACGAACCACTCCCCGCAAGGGCTGAGAGAGCACTCGCCGAGCTGGCCTCCGCTGTCGGCGATCAGGCTCTCGCCCAACCCCTCTGGCTCCAGACGCCAAACCGCCCCGCCGCGAACGAACACCACGGCCCCGTCAGGCGCGATCAGAGGGGAGAACGGGTGCACGGGGTCGCCATCGGTGAGCTGGCGGATCGAACCGTCCGGAAACTCCGCGTCGAAGAGCTGCGCCGCACCCGTGCGGTAACCGGTGAATAGCAGGCGGGACTGGTCCGCGCTGAAAGAGCACTGCAGGAAGTATGTGGGGTGGCTAATGGAGCCATGCCCGGTGACGCGGTGGATCCGCGCGCCCGTCTGCTCGTCCCGGAAGCTATGGTGCTCGGAGGGCCATACGTCCCCCTTGCGGCCGCCGCGCGACCCGCCCATCAGCGGTCGGACCCGAGCGCCTCGCTCAGCACTCGTGTGTCGCTCTCGAGCTGCGGCTCCAATCCCAGCAGCACCCCCAATGTCGGCGCCACGTCCTCCGGGCCGGCCGCAGAGTCGTGCCTGCCCGGAACAATGCCGACACCCGCCAGGACGACCGGGACGCGGCGGTCATAGATATGGGCGCTGCCATGCCCGGTCCCGTTCGGCCCGCCGGGATAGGCGCCCTCTGCGAAGTGCACTTGCAAGTGCGGTGACCGGCCCTCCCGGTAGGCATTCCGGAAGAGCGCCGCGAGCTCGCTGTCTACTGGCCCCGAGAGGCCCTCCGCCGTGAACACGTCAGCAACCTCCGGCTGGCCGGAGAGCCAGCCCTGAACGCAGGTGCTGGCTTTCTCGCGCGACACGCCGCGCTCGCCCAGCGCCGCCACATTCCAGTGGAGGCTGCCGCCGGCGGTAGCGTCGACAACCTCCGAGGCAGGGCCCTGTCCGCATTCCTCAATGGCCGGCGTGGCACGCTGCCAGAAGTCCGACGTGCTGATCCTGCGGGCCGAGGAGTCACCGTTGGCGCGAAGATGCTCGACCAACGGCATCGCGCCGTGGTCGGCAGTGAGGGCAATGGCTGACCGCCCAGGACCTACCACCCTGTCCACCTCCTCGAGGAACTCGCCAAGCCTGCGGTCCAGCCGCAGGTGGTTGTCCATGGCCTCTTGGCTGAACGGGCCGTATCGATGGCCGATCGAGTCCGTCGCCGACAGTCCGACGAACAGCAGGTCGGGAACGTCGTCCGTCCCTATCTCGCCTGACTCCAGCGCGGCCAGAGCGGCCCCGATCGTGACCTCGTCCGAGTAGGGCGTCCTCGCCAGCAAAGAGCCGAAACCGTCATCCGGCAGCCGGTGCGGGAACGTCGCTCCCCGCCCGTCACCCTCGCCCGGGAAGTCATCGGCCCGTGCCAGCCGCTCATAGACCGCCGGATCGCCCAGCAGACGGTCCCAGCTCCTGCCTGCATGGGCCGCACCGGGACCACTGGCATTGAACCGCTCGAGCCAGCCCGGAAGCCGGTCCCCGTAGTAAGTCGAAGACACCACGCAAGCGCAGTCCGGCTCGAACCAGAACGCTCCGTCGGCCCGTCGGCCTCCCATCAGGATGGCGCTGCGGTCCTTGGTCGATACGGAGTAGACCTTGGCTCCGGGGTGAGCGCGCTTGAGCAGGTCCCCGAGAGTCTCGGTGAGCAGTGCCTGAGGGGAAGCCCCGGTGCCCGGACCCCCGACCGGCTCGTGGCGGTCGTCGTCGACGCAGTATACGCGGCCGACGCCGGGCTCGCGCCAGCTGTTTCCCACGATGCCGTGGGCGGCGGGGTGCCTGCCGGTGGAGATTGTGGCGTGTCCGGGGCCGGTGGAGGTGCTCGAATGGCGGTATGCGGCCGCGTGGAAGTAAGCACCCTCCTCCAGCAATCGCCGAAAGCCTCCCGTGTAGTGCTCTTCGAAACGTTCCAAGTAGTCGGCCCGCAGCTGGTCGACCGACAGCACCACCGTCAGGCGCGGCAGTGCGGGCCCGGGCGGGCCGGCACAACCCACCAAGAGGGCGGCCAACACGAACGGGCCCTCAGGGAGCAGCCGACCATGCCTCATGGCGCAGTCTCGGCGGCCCCATCGACCGCATCTCGAAGCACGGCCCGCGCATCCTCGGCCCGGGACTCGAGCACCTTCACCAGCACGTTTCCGACGGGCTGCTGGATAACATTCTCCCGAGCCAGCCAGCAGGCGATGCCGGCGGACTCCAGCAGTCCCTGAATGATCTCCGCTTCAACCGTCGCAAGGTGGCTGCGCGACGAGAAGACCGTGACTAGGCCGTCGGCAGGACTGGCGTGTGGAACCAAACCCGGAGTCTAGCAGAGTTCAGCGGCGCTTTGCGGGAGGCCGGACCGTCGCGCAACGCGCCTATGCGGCTGCCCGGAACGATGGCTAAGACCAAACCCGGCCCGAGGGCAGTCCCCGTCCAACAGGCCGCCCACGGAAGTCCACATCGCCCAGCACTGGCGTGGCCGCGCACGCAACGGCCCCCTGAGCCGCCGCGAATGTACGATGGTTCCGGACCACCCATGCAACGACGTAGATTCCTGCTCGCCCCGGCTCTTGCCCTGCCCGCGACCTCAGCCGAGCCTTCCAAGCCAGCCCCCACCGGCTACACAGACACGCCCTACCTGCCAGGAGGCCGCTGGAGAGTGCACGACGACTCGCGGCCAAGACCCAGGATCGTCTCGCCCGGCACTGCCAGCACTCCCGCCAGTCCCGGCCAGCCGCCCTCGGACGCGACCGTCCTGTTCGATGGCAAGGACCTAGCCAACTGGGAGCAGCGACGGCGGGGCGAAACGCTCCCGCCTGTCTGGAAGGTCGAGAACGGCTATATGGAGGTGGTCCCGGGAACGGGGGGGCACATCACCAAGCAGCGATTCGGCGACGTGCAGCTGCACATCGAGTGGGCCACGCCTGCCCAGCCCAGCGGCAACAGCCAGGCGCGCGGCAACAGCGGCGTACTGATCATGGGCCTCTACGAAGTCCAGATCCTCGACTCCTACGACAACATCTCGTATGCCGACGGCCAAGCGGGTGCGATCTACGGCCAGTTCCCGCCCTTGGTCAATGCGGCCCGCAAGCCGGGCGAGTGGCAGACGTACGACATCATCTTCGAGGCCCCTCGATTCGACGGGGACGAGCTGGCGCGGCCCGCATTCGCCACGGTGCTGCACAACGGCGTGCTGCTCCACCACCACCGCGAACTGCTTGGACCGATGCGCCACAGGAGGGTGAGCGAGTACGTGCCCCACGAGCCCGAACTGGGGCTACTGCTGCAGGGCCACGGAAATCCCGTGCGCTACCGGAAAATTTGGGCGCGAAGGCTGGACCTACACCACTCGTAGGAGCAGCACGGCCAGGGGCAGCGCGACGGCCAACGCCGCCTCGGCGACGCCGAGGTCCGGGCGCTGCAGGCGTGGAAACTCGCCCCGGAACCCGCGCGTGAGCAGCGCCTGCGCAACCCGCGCAGAGCGGTCCCATCCGCGAACGAAGACCATCGCCGCCTGATTGGCCCACATGCGGCAGCGGCCTGAGGCCAGCTGGCCGCCCGTCCGGCAGTCGCGGGCGCGCGAGATCCCGCGCCACTCATCCAGGAGCACGAACAGGTAGCGGTTCATCAGCACGGCAGTCAGCGCGAAGGCCCTAGGAACACCGAGGCGGCACAGCGATTGCAGTATGTCCTCCACCGGCGTCGTTGCCGCCAGAATCGACAGCAGCACGATGGCCGAGGTTGCCTTGAAAACCACTGCCCCCGCCAGCGCTCCGGCACCAGGGAGGCCTGACACTAGCGGTAGGCAGGCCGCCAAGGCAATAAACGGGGCTGCGGCCGCCACCCTCCGCAACACATAGCCCGGCGACACGCGGGCCAACCCCCACACTGCCAGCAAGATCGCGACAGTGACGCCCTGGCGCCAGCTGGGGGCCGGGGGAAACGTCGAGATGAGGACGACGGTGGCAAGCGCCGCGCACAGCTTCACGGTCGGGTGCGCCGCCGCCAGCGGGGATCTCGGGGCCGCCAGCCCAGCGTCAACCGAGCGCACGGCGACGCCCCCACCAATGCCAGCCTAGCCAAACGAGCGCAACCCCGGCCAGTGCGACCAAGGTCCATAGCGTACCGCCTCCCGGGACCGGTCCTCCGACCACCCGTACGGTGCCTCCCTCGCCCACCTCGAACTCCAGTTCGGCCCTGTGCCCCAAGCCGTCGTCAGCGACGAGCCGCCACAATCCCTGCGCGTCCGGGCGGAAGCGTGCCGTGCCCTCTTCGTCCGTCTGCAGGATTTCGCGGTAGCGGGTCGGGTCCGCCGGCGAGACCAGCCTCACCTCAGCCGATGCGGGCAGTCCTGCCTCGTACGCGCACACCACCTCGACAGCCCCCTCCCCTTGCCGGATCTGCGCGCGCAACGCATGGCCTTCCGCTGAGGCGGGATGGAACGCCCACACCACGGCCGCTAGCGCAAGTATGGTCAGGCCACGGCTAGCAGGTCCGGCCGCGCACGCCCGAAGAAGCGCACCGCCAATACGGTCACCAAGGCCTCCACCACCGCCACCGAAGCGAGAGCTGCCGCCACCGCGTAGAAGCCCCGACCGTAGTTCGCGGCCTCGAACTCCCAAGCCAGCAGCAGGACGGGAAGCAGCGATCCGCAGAATCCCGCTAGGGCCGCCCGCACCGCGGGAGGTACCACCCGGAGCCTCCAGATACCCGCTCCGACGAGCGTTCCGGAACCCATGTTGAGCGCGTTGACGCCAAGCGAGACAAGCCCTCCATGCTGCAGGAGCAGCGCCTGGAACAGCAAGCTGGCGAACAAAGCCGGAAAGGCCCGCCGCCCCAGCAGGATTCCCAGCAGGCCCAGCATGGCCAAGTGCGCGGGCATTCCCATGAGCGGAAACTGAATTGTCGAGACCACGAAGGTCGCCGCTGCGGCCAGGCCCATGCGGGACGCCTCCGGGACTTCCACTCGACGGCAGCTCAGGCCGAGCCAGACGGCGCTTCCGGCAAATGCGGCCGCGCAGCCGGAGGCGGGGAGGATTCCATCGGCCACATGCATGGGGCATGAAGTCTAGCACTCGGAGGCTCGGTCAGGGCCCCGCGTCGGGATCGGCCGCGAGGCGCTCGGCGAGGTGGTTGCGAATCCTCGAACGATTGCGCTCGACCTCGTAGATCGCCTCTCGCAGCAGCTGCTCCTTTCGATTCGCGAGCACTTCACGTATCGCGTCCTGCACCTCAGGGTCGTCGAAGCTGCGCTGGCCGGCCTCCTCGACCGAGATCAGGCGCAGAATGCGGTACTCCCCGTCGGTCTCGATAATGTCAGACTCCTGGCCCGCGCGGAGAGCCCCAATGGCGCGGCGCAGCCTGATGTCCGCCCCGTCCATCGCCGACAGCGGGACGAAACCCATGTCTCCTCCAGTCGCTGCGTACAGGGGGTCCTCCGAGTACTCTTGGGCCAACGTTTCAAAGTCCGCCCCGCCCTGCAGCTGGTCGCGGATCCATCGTATCTTCTCAAGGGCGGCCTCAGGGCCCGTCACGTCGTCGTTCCTCAGGTTGGGTATGGGGGAAAGTGCCGACTCCCCTACGAGGATCTGAGCTAGGCGCAGCTGCTGCTCGTATACCGAAAACGCCGCCTCATGGGCATCGTAGTAGGCCCGCATCTCGCCCGTGCGCACGCGAACCTTGGACGAGGCTTCCTGCCTGATCATGCGCTCAATCGTCAGCGCGCGCCGCAAGTGCTCGCGGAGCCGGTCGACCGAGGCGCCGTTCGCGGCAAGGATGCGCTCAAGGGCGTCGTCATCTCCTGCGGCGGCCCGCCTGCGGCGAACCGCCTCCTCAACCTCTTGGGAGGACGCCTCCACTCCCCGGCTCTTGGCCCTGCGCAGCAGTATTCTCTGGTCGATCAGCTGCCGCAGCGCATGCAGGCGCCACCCTTCCGGCCGCACCGCAGTTTCCGCACTCGGCCAATCGTCCCGGCTGAGCCACTCATGGAGCTCGATGTCCGATAAGGTGATTCTCTGGCTGTCTACCGTCGCGGCCACCTGGTTACTGCCTGCCGTCCAACAGGCCTGCCCAAGCAGCAGCGACAAGGCCGCCAGCAAGCTGAGGCTGGACGGCCCAGCGTGCGTCCGCTCGGCGGGCGGCACTCCTAGGACTGGGCTTCCGGCTCGTCGTCGCCCGACGATTCCCGGTCCATGCGCGACTCGCGCCTCGAGCGCTTCCGAGCCAGCGTCCTCTCCACGGAACTGCCGAGCAACTCCAGAATCGCCGTTTCGGCACCGTCCCCCTTCCGGGGGCCAAGGCGCAGGATCCTCGTGTAGCCTCCCTGCCGGTCCGCAAAGCGCGGCCCCAGCGTGTCGAACAGCTTGCGGACCGCTCGCGGCTCGAAGAGGTAGGCCGCCGCCTGGCGGCGCGCATGCAGCGTGTCGCGCTTGGCGAGAGTGATCATGCGCTCGACCGAAGGACGGACCGCCTTGGCCTTTGTAACCGTGGTCTCGATGCGCTCGTGCAGGATGACGCTGGTGGTCAGCCCGCGCAGCAGAGCCCTGCGGGCGGACGGGCTGCGCTGCAGCTTGTAGCCGCCCTTGCGGTGCCTCATATTTCTGGCCCCCCGACTATTCCAAGTTCTCGGCCGGACGACGGTGGACCAGCCGCCCACGCTCGTCCTGCAGCATCCCGAACCCCAGGCCCATCGCCTGCAGGATCTCCTTCAGCTCCGCAAGCGACTTGCGGCCGAAGTTCTTGACGTTCAGCATGTCGTTCTCCGAGCGCGTCACCAGATCGCCCACGGTCTGGATATTGGCGTTCTTGAGGCAGTTGAACGAGCGAACCGACATATCCAACTCGTCGATCGACATGTTGAAGCGTTCCGCCGCCAGTTCGCCTTCCAGCTCGGGCAGCACCTCCTCGTCGCCCAGCTCGTCCTCGAAGTTGATGAAGATCTGCATGTGGTCCTTGAGCAGTTTCGCCGCCAGACCGATAGCGTCCTGGGGTGCCACGGCGCCGTTGGTCCACAGCTCAAGGTTGAGCTTCTCGAAGTCCGTCGTCTGGCCCAGCCGGGCCTGCTCCACGTCGTACTTCACCCGGTGCACGGGCGAGTGCACGGAGTCGATCGGGATGAAGCCGACCGAGAGGTCCTCGTCGTAGTTCTTCTCCGCCGAGACGTACCCGCGGCCGATCTTGACGCGCATCTCGATGTCCAGCACGGTGTCGTAGCTGACCGTCGCGATATGCACGTTCGGATCGAGGATCTCGACCTGGGAGTCGACCTCGATCGAGCCGCTGGTCACCTCCCCGGGCTCAGTCACGCGCAGTCGGATCATGCGCGGCCCGTCGCTGTGCAGCTTGAAGGGAATCTGCTTCAGGTTCAGGATGATGTCCGTGGCGTCCTCGACCACGCCGGGAATGGGACTGAACTCGTGCGCGACCCCGGCCACGCGCACAGCCGTGATCGCGGCCCCCTCGATCGAGCTCAGCAGGGCCCTGCGCAGGGAGTTGCCGATCGTGGTGCCAAAGCCCCGCTCGAACGGCTGGGCGCTGAACCTGCCATACGTCTCGGACAGCGACTCGGAATTGACCGACAGCTTCTTCGGCCTCTGGAAACCTTTCCACAACATGTGATAACCGCCTCTGTGTGGCGCCTGGCGACTTGCCGCCGACGCTACCGGGAGTACAACTCGACGATTAGCTGGGCGTCGAGCTGCGTGCTCTCCAGGTCCTCCTTGGAAGGATCGGCCACGACCCGGCCGCTCAATTCCTCCGTCGACCGCTCCAGCCAGGCCGGCGGCGCGGCGAAGACCGGCGCCTCCAGCGCCAGCCGGATTCCCCCGTGGCGCCGGCTCTTCTCGCGGATCGCTACCTCGTCCCCGGGCTGCACCTGGTACGACGGGATATCGACCTTGACGGAATTGACCTGCACGTGGCCGTGGTTGACAATCTGCCTTGCCTGACGCCTTGATACGGCGAAGCCCAAGCGGAAGACTACGTTGTCCAAGCGCCGCTCCAGCATCCTCAGCAGGTTGTCGCCCACGACGCCGGGCTGCTTCGCTGCAAGCTTGTAATACCTGCGGAACTGGCGCTCCAATACATCATACATGAAACGCGCGCGCTGCTTCTCCCGCAGCTGCACGGCGTAGCCCAGCATCTTGCGCGGCCTTCGGGTCTTGCCGTGCTGGCCCGGCGGGTAGGGACGCTTGTCCAAGTGGCGCTCGGACTTGGGATCCAGCGCCATTCCCAGCCGCCGCGAGCGGCGCAGCAGCGGTCCTCGATTCCTTGCCATTGTCTCCTCCGTGGCCCTCAGACTCGCCGCTTCTTGGGCGGCCGGCAGCCGTTGTGCGGAATGGGCGTGACGTCCTTGATGTGGGTGACTTGGATCCCAGCCGTGGCTAGGGCGCGGATCGCCGACTCGCGGCCGCCGCCCGGGCCCTTGACGCGCACCGCGACCCGGACGACGCCGTGCTCCTTGGCCCGGTTGGCAGCAGTCAGGCTGGCCTGCTGAGCGGCGAAGGGCGTGCCCTTCTGCGACCCGCGAAAGCCCAGCGATCCGGAGCTGGACCACGCGATGGTGCGCCCGTCCACGTCGGTGATCGTCACGATTGTGTTGTTGAACGTCGCCTTGACGTGGACGATTCCGACCGGAACGTTCTTCTTCTGGCGGCTCTTGAACCGCTTCTTTCTCTTGCCCTTAGGCTTGGCCATTGCTCATTCCCTCCCGCGCGGCTACTTGGACGCCTTTCTCTTGTTGGCGATCTGACCTCGGCGCGGCCCCTTGCGGGTGCGCGCGTTGGTGTGCGTGCGCTGGCCGCGCACCGGCAGGCCTCGGCGATGGCGCAGGCCGCGGTAGCAGCCGATCTCCATGAGGCGGCGGATGTTGAGCTGCACTTCCTTGCGCAGGTCGCCCTCGACCCCGCCCTCCTCTTCGATCAGCCTGCGGAGCGCCGTGATCTCGCGGTCATTCAGGTCGCCCATGCGCTTGCCGAAGTCGATGCCGGCCCGGTACAGCAGGGACCGCGCCCGCGCGAAGCCGATCCCGTAGAGGTACGTCAGCGAAATCTCGGCCCTCTTGTTGTCGGGTATGTCAACGCCTTCCAGTCGTGCCATGTCCGTCCTCCCGCTCCTATCCCTGGCGCTGCTTGTGCCTGGGGTTCACGCAGATCACGCGCAAGATGCCGCGCCTGCGGATGATCTTGCAGTCCTTGCAGAGCCTCTTCACCGATGCTCGTACCTTCATCGCTCCATCCTCTCGAGAATCCGCGCCCTGGTCACGTCCCGCTCCGCCAGGCGCAGACGCACCCGGTCGCCCGGAAGCAGGCGCAGGAAACCCAGGCTGTGGCGCCCCGTCGCCGAGGCCGAGACCACACCTCCGCCGTCCAGCCGCACACGGTACAGCAGGCTCGGCAGCTCCTCGAGCACCGTGCCCGCCGGCTCGGAGCTGGTCGCTCCCCGAGCGCCGGCGTCCGCCGCACGTGAACCGATTGCCATAGCTTCCCTCATGCCGCCGTCAGCAGCCTCGGACCGTCCGCCGTGACCGCCACGCAGTGCTCGAAGTGCGCCGCGTTCGAGCCGTCCCGTGTCACGGCGGTGAAGTGGTCCCTGAGAATCCTCACCTCGGGCCGCCCGGCCGCAACCATCGGCTCGACGGCCAGCACCATCCCCTCCCGCAGGCGCACGTTCCGCACGCTCGGGGGCGGGTCGACGTGGTTCGGCACTTCCGGCTCCTCGTGCAGCGCCCGCCCGATGCCGTGGCCAGCGAATTCCCTGACGATCGAGAACCCAGAGCGCTCCACGTGGCGCTGGACGGCACGGGCAATGTCGAGCAGCCGACCGCCCGCGACCACCCTTTCGACCGCGCGCTCCAGGGCTTCCCGTGTGACGCGCATCAGCCGGTCGGCCTCGGCGGAGACTCTTCCGACCGGGATGGTCGTCGCCGAATCCCCATAGTACCCCTCCATTTGCACACCGCAGTCGACCTTCACGATGTCGCCCTCCCGCAGCCGGCGGCGGCGAGAGGGGATGCCGTGCACGACCTCTTCGTTCACGGAAGTGCACAGGGCGGTCGGAAACCTGCGGCCGACGTTCGGGACCAAGTATCCCTTGAAGGCTGCCCTGGCGCCTGCATCGCGGATCATCGTAACTGCGAGCCGCTCCAGGTCCATGGTCGTCACGCCGGGCCGGACAAGGTCGCGCACGGCCTGCAGCACGCGCGCCACGAGGCGCCCGCTGGCCCGCATCGCGTCCAGTTCCATAGGGCTCTTGCGCACGATCCCGGCCGCCGGGCCGAGTCGGACCCTAGGGACGGCGAGACCCCAGCGCTGCCTAGGCAAAGGAACGCCTCCCGCGGATCCTGCCGGCGCGCGGCGTGAAGCCCTCGTAGTGGCGTATCAGCAGCTGGGACTCGATCTGGTTGACCGTGTCCATGGCCACGCCCACCACAATCAGCAGCGACGTCCCGCCGAAGTAGAAGTTGACGTTGAGGCCGTCCAGCAGCCAGCGCGGCAGGTTGGCGTCGGCCCAGTTTCCGATCAGTGGCAGGTGGTGGATCTTGGCGCCGAACAGCATCAGGTCCGGGATCAGCGAGATCGCGGCCAGGTACAGCCCTCCGACCAGGGTCAGCTTGGTCAGGATCTCGTTGATGTAGGCCGCGCTCGGCTTGCCCGAGCGAATGCCAGGTATGAACCCGCCGTACTTGCGCATGTTGTCTGCGACCTCGTTGGGGTTGAAGATGATCGAGACGTAGAAGAAGCAGAAGAAGACGATCCCGAGCAGGTATACCAGTTCGTAGAGCGGCTCTCCCGGACGCAGGGTCTCTAGGATCCGCGTCAGGAGCGGGCTGTCGGCGAACATCAGCGTCAGGGTCTGCGGCAGCGAGAGTATCGACGAAGCGAAGATCACCGGGATCACGCCGCCGGCGTTGACCTTCAGCGGCAGGTGCGTGGACTGGCCGCCCATCATGCGCCGCCCGACGATGCGCCGGGCGTACTGGACGGGTATTCGGCGCTCTCCCCGCTCGACGAACACGATGAACGCAACCACGAGCACCATGGCGACGAGGATCACGACGGCCGCGAGCACGTTCCACTGCCCCGTCACGAAGACGTTCTCGTAGATGTTCTGGATCGCCCCAGGCAGGCCCACTACGATTCCGGCGAAAATGATCAGCGACATGCCGTTGCCGATGCCGCGCTCGGTGATCTGCTCGCCGAGCCACATGATGAATGCCGTCCCCGTGGTGAGCGTAAGGATCGTCATCAGGCGGAAGCCCCACCCCGGGTCGTAGGCCAGGCCCTGCTGCACGACCAACTGGGCATA
>JAJDWM010000673.1 GCA_022825595.1 Bryobacterales bacterium
CCAGATCAAGTCCAGAACGTCGCGAAACTCGTCCCGCTCACAAACGGCAGACTCCATGGCCGTCAAAAGAAAGGCAAGCTGGAATGGTCGCCACTGGTAGTGCTCGGGAGAAGTCGCAGAGCCCCCTATCCGATCGAGCTGTCGCATCTGGTCCAACATGGCTTGGTTGGCGAAGCGAAACGCCCTGGCGACCAATGGGTCATTCCCCAGCATGTCAATGCCGCCCAACATTCTCTTGACCGCGACCTTCATTCGATTCAGGATTCGTGCTGCCACCGAGCGCTCGCCTGCCCCAAGTTGCTGAACGGGTTGAGTCCGAATCCACTTCTCGTAGCCGGCGACAAATGCCCTCAATTCCCGAGCAACCTGCTCTCCAGTGGCTGTGCTCAGAAAGTGCATGCTCATGACTCGGCTCGGTCCGCCGGGCAGGGCGGTTGTCACGAGCGGGACTTCCGCCCTTGGCATGAAATCGATCCACACGCGTCCCTTGCCTGTGTCATCGATGCTCCAATCCGCGGCCACGCCATGCCCCACGGCGTAAATGCGCTTGTCCTTGTACTGGAATTCGAGTTCTTGCTCCTCCTCCGTCAGCAGGCTCTTGTCCACGCGCGGGAACTCGGCTAGCGATCCCGCCGTCACCTCGCACTCAAGCTCCACTTCAAACAGCGCCCGTTGGGCACGCTGCACAGCCAACGCTCTCCCGAACTCGTCTTCCGGGATCTTCTGGCGGTTGCACATGGTCACGGTGACGATGTGGCCGTCGCGCGCAGGCCGGGCCTGCACATCGATCTCCAGGCGGTCGGTGTTCTCAGCCTGTCGCGCCAAGTCCCCCGGTTCCCAAATGCGGGCTGTTTCCGCCAACTGGACGCGGGTGTACCGGTCTTGGATGAATCGGCCCGTAGGCCCTCGTTTCCCCGAGTGCTCATAGACCGTTGCGCGAGCGGTCACCTCGAGCCGTACCGGCCCAAGGATGAAGACCGAGAATCCCGCGGATGACGGTGGCACATATCTTCTCTTTCGCGCTGGTTCGGCAACAACATCGGTACCTGTGTCAGCGGACGGATCTCCAGAATCCTCGAATCCGGCTGAGACGCTGCTGGTCGAGCCGGCGATGCCAACGCCAGAGGCGGGATCCACTCCACCCAAGTCGGGCTCGATAGCGTGGAGTACGCCGACGGGATAGCGGTCCAGCGGAGAAGCGTTCAGCTCCTCCGATTCCCGCGCTGGCCCGATCAGCTGTTTTCTCAGCCACGAGACCAATCGACCCCGAGCCTCAACATAGAACGGGCCCTCGTCCCGCCGGGGCCGGTGTTCTGCAGCGGGGGCATTTGACGGCCTTGCGTTCCGCCGGGGCGCGGGATCTCGTGGTTCTCCGCTCCTGACCTTCGACTGTCCAGAGCCCGCTGACCGGCCTGCGCTCGGAGACGGCGGCTCAGGTTGTTTTCCTAGGCCAGATCCGGACCCGCGAGTGCTCCGCTCTCGCTGGCTGCCTTGGAAGGTGTGCTCGGTCTTGACTGAATCTCCGGATCTGCTGGTCTGGTTCCGTAGCCGCTCGAGCGCTCGCAGCGCCTTTCCGGCTGAACTGAATCGCCGGGCGCGCACAGGGTGTGTCGCTGTGTCCAAGAAGCTGTTGATCCTGGGACGCGTAGTGCGGTCGGCCGGGTTCCAGCTGAGGCCGAGCTCCTTGGTCAAGTCGCCTTTGCGCCGGAACGGCGGTCGACCGTACAAGGCGTGGAAGAAGCTCGCTGCCAAGGCATAGATGTCATCCGAGGGCAAGGCCGCTAGTTCCTCCGTCCGTCTTGGCGCGGAGTACTCCACAGACCCTTGGAAGGCTGGCCGCTCACCGATCTCGGTGACACAGTCATAGTCGGTGAGCACCAGACGCCCTTCCGAGACGATCAGATTGCCGGGGCTGACGTCCCCATGGGTCAACCCGGCGTTGTGCAGGATCGCGAGAGCCCGGCAGGCGTCCTCTAGCCAGCCAAGTGCGCGGTCCTCGCCCACCAGTCCCGCGAATGTCTCGTCCCGCAGGTCGGACGAGGAGGTGAACTTGCCGAGCGGATGCCCCGGGATCCACCTGAGCACAGCGATGAAGCTGTCGGCCCGCCACTTATGCGCCACCTCGAAGACGGTTGCCAATGGATGCCGGAGGTGGCCGTGGGCAAGCTCGTGGGAGCGAATTGCGCGACGGCCCCGATCCTCAGTCGGAACCGCCTTCGCGACGTACTCGCCCAGGACGGCCCCGTCGACCTGACGGATCTTGGCAACCCGAAATGCGATGCCGACACCGCCGTGCCCGAGGCGCTCGATAACCCTGTATGTGCTCCCTCGGAAGCGGATCTCGCTGCCCTCGCCCCATCGCTCCGCCGCTGGCGCTGGCGTGATCGGATCCTTTCGGAGCCCAGCGAACTCTTCCTCCAAGTCTTCCAAGCGGATTCGCCGTGCCGGTTCGTCAGCCAATCCCCTTGCGAGGAGGGCTCTGGCTAGGCGGCTCGCGGCATCCTGCCGACCCTCGAACACCCTCGAGAGGCTGTGACACAGAGAATACGTGTCCGACCGAGGGCCGGCGACACGGAGGCTCCTTCCGCGGCGGACCTCGGGCGCGACGGACTCGTCCCAGTCCGAGTCGCGCGTCTCGGTTTTCGCGACGGTTGCATGCGCGGGGAGGCGTGCCACGTCGAAGCCCGTCAGGATCGTAGAGTTGTCTTCGCGAACTCGAATGGTCGCGCTGGTCAGGTTTCGGTGGATCAGCCCAGTGCCGGCTATCGGCAGCGTGTGGAGTTCCATCACCGCACGAATCGCGGACAAGGAGCAGAGAATCCTCTCCTGCGTGCTCCAAAGGCGATCAAATCTCCTGTCTTCGATAGACGGAGCCGTAGGATCGACCGTCGAGAAGAACCGCAGTTCACCCTCGTAGTTCTTTGCGCTCTGGTAGGAGTCGACGATGCTGGGTGCCCAATTTCGCTTGCTCAGCAGGTGAAGTGTCTTCCACGCTCGCGAAGCTCGGTTTGCACCATTGGGGCCG
>JAJDWM010000452.1 GCA_022825595.1 Bryobacterales bacterium
CCAGATATTTGACGGCCAGTTGATTCACCGCCTCATTCAAGAACGCGGCCGATCCCATCGCCGGCTCGCAGACAGTCAGCTCCAGAATCCGCTTCGCCGGCAGGTCGTCTGGAATCAGTTCCCGAAGCGCGTACTTCACGACGGTGCGGGTTAGCGACTCCGGCGTGTAATAGCTCGCCGACTTCTTGCGGTCCCGTCCGCGAAGCCGGTAAAGAAAGGTACCCTTCCTGTACATCAGGGGCTTCGAGCGGCCGTGGCGATCCCTGACCCGAACCTTCTCCTTCTCTCGGTAGCGGCCCAACTCGCCTTCCGGCGCAAACCAAGCCTCCTGGAGTTCATCTCGCTTCTTCTTCTCAGGCTTCAGTTCGAAGAGGTCTTCCTCTGCGAGGAATCCCCGAAACGACAGTAGGGCCTCATAGACAGCCCCGAGTTGGTTGATCCCCAGCTGCCCGTACGAGATTCGCCCCCGTCGTTTCTGGCGACCCTTCGCGGGAAGCGTCAGCGACAGGAGCCGAATGACCTGCTGGAGGACCTCATCCCGCAACCGCGCCTTCGCCAGCATCGGTGTCTGCCGCTCGTCGAACAGGGCACTGTCAAGCGAGCGCATCTCGAACGTACGGGCCAAGTGCTCCCTTCCCATATGCAGCACGCCCTGCGTGGCTGGCTTGGGACTGAACCCCTCTCGGACTAGGGAAAACAGCAGCGTGAGGCTTTCCTGGATGTGATTGCGATCGAGCGCAGCACCGCTCGACAGCCTTGCGAGTTCCATGTCTCGCAACCGCTCCAGGCTGTAGCCCTTTCGGTACGCCTCGGCCCGAATCGGAGCAAACCCGAGCTCCGGCCTTGCCTCGATGTAGAAGAGGAACAGCAGCCGGTACATGTACCGCAGGCACTCGAGGGTCAGCTTCTCCGCAAAGTCCGGGCCCTCATCCAGTGGTTCCTTTCCCGTATTGCGGCGTGAGCGAAGGACCTCGTTTCCCAGTAGTTCGATCGCCTCCCGCAGGGCGTACTTCAGATCCCCCGACACGCCGAATGCGTGCCGGTGGCTGTTCTCGTCTAGCTCGTCGGCCAGCGACGTTCCCGAATCTGGGATCAGCGACTCCCGAAGCAGCAGCGCTGCCGTTGCCTGCAGTGTTGGGAGCTCCCGACGGCCGAGGATCTCGCCCCAGTCAAACCGCAGCAGCCGATTCTGGGCCCACTTGCCCCGCTCGATCAGCAGTGTCTGCCCGCACGACAGCAACAGTACCCAGCGCGGGGCCCGATCTTGCCGGAATATCCTGCGCGTGATGATCTCGTCCCAAGTCTCGGAGAGCAGTGCGCTTTCCGGTGGTGCCTCTCCTAGGAATTGGTCCGCATGGGGCTTCAGGGTGAGCGGGTCGATATCCTCTGCGTCGGCATCGTAGGCCCCAAGAGCCACAAGCCGCTGCCCGAGCGGCCCGGTCAGGGTCACTAGCACCGGAACTTCAATCTCGTCTTCGACTAGTTCATTGCCGGGACCCCACACGTAGCCTAATGCCTCGAGTTGGCGGCGATGCCACGTCTCTTGCAGCTTGATCCGTTCACTCGTTGCGACGCCGAGCCGGTCAAACTCGGCACGGAACGTCCGGTAGTGGCTCCCAAGCGATCGGAGCTGCTGGTCGGGCCGCGGACTGTCGGGGCCGGAGGACGCCTCCGCGGCCCTCCACCGCTTCACGGTCGCCCGGAGGTCTTTCGTCAGAATCTCGGCGAGGTAGTGGTCGCTGTAGAACTCTCGCTCGTTGTGGATTCCGACGAAGGTTGCTGAGGTTGCCTTGGCCACGCTTTCACCTGCCCCCTGTCATCACGCTCAATAGCTTGATCCAAGGGTGCCCGCTCTCCAAAGTCATGGTGTCTTGAACCCAGTCCAGGAACTCCCCAAAGATGCTCTCGATCTGCTCCTCTTTCTTCTTGGCCTGTCCCCGCTTTAGGGCTTCGGCCGCGGCGGACTGCAGCATTCGTTGCTGCACGTGAGCAAGCTGCCGTCGTTTGAGGGTCTCCAGATCCTTGAGTGTCCGCTCAAGCCGACGGTTGCAGATCGCGTCCAGTTCGTCGGCTCTCTCTCGGACCCATTGAGCCGCACGGTCGACCGCCTCAGGCAAGTGCTTGCGCAGAACCCTCCGGTCGGGCCTCAATCCGCGATTCGGGACTTGGCCCCCAGCCAATCCCGTCCTGCGTACAAGCTCCTCTAGGGTGATGCACTCCTGAAACTGCCCCTCTAGGAAGACGGTCGCGCACCACGCACTTACAAGCGGATGGCTCTTGTTGTTCGGCACCATCCCTGAGAACGCAAACGCCACGGTTCCAGTAGGCAGGCCGGGTACGCCTGCCAGCACCGGAGCGTCGTGGCGCCCGAAGGCCGCCAGCATGCGGTCGTTGATCCACTCGACCACTGGGTTGTGCCGCCAGAGATAATGCCTCTGCGGCCAAGCGCGCTCGTCCCTGCGGCTTTCCTCAATCGCCCTGCTCATCTCCTGCTTGTCGGAGGTGAGCTCGAATCGGCCGTTTACGGGCCAGATCTCCTTCGGAAAGTAGTCGAATCGCTGCTTAAGGTCCGCCGGAGCGTCCAGCTGCAGCGCCCCTGTGCCCGGTTCTACAGAAAAGTCGAGGTCCGGATGGTCCCTCCGCATGTGATGCAGCGCCTCCTCACAGTACGAAATGTCGTCGGGAAACACTGAGAGCACGGTTTCCGGTTCGGCAGGAAGCGCCCCGTTCCCGGTGGAGCCGCTTGCCACCTGTGGTGTTTGATGCGCCTCGGTCTGACCAATCGACAACGAGAGAGCGGTTTCCGGACCGGCGCTATCTCCGCCCCCCAGGAACATCTTGAGCAGCTCGTCGCCAGGATTTGTCGCGGGAGTGAGTCTCTCTGAGAACTCGTCCGCGTCCGCGCCTTCCGCGATTGCCCTTCGCGTGACCTCTTCCTCGGCTTCGATGCTGTGGACATTCATGAAGACAGACGGATCGCCGATGTTCCTGTACGCCTGTTCGTCCTTTTCTTGCAAGATCTCAAGGATTCGCTGATCCCCCCGAATCGTCTTGTTCCTGCTCTCGGAAACCAGGTACACAATTTCGGGCTTGGACTTCTGCCCGTAGCGGTCGATCCGCCCATTGCGCTGCTGGAAGACCATCAGCGACCATGGCATGTCGTAGTGAATCAGCCGGTGGCAGCGGTAGTGCAGGTTGATCCCCTCAGAGGCGACGTCAGAGCACACGAGCAGCCGAGTCTTGGCTCTCCGATTTCCGAACCTCTCCACGACGGCCTGCTGGTCAACATCGCTCATGCCCCCATGGAGCGTCTCTACTTGACCCGCCTTCAGCCGGAGGTCCCGTTTCACCTGCGCGGCGAGCCAGTGCATCGTCGGGATTCTCTCGGTGAAGATCACGAGCCGGTCGTCTGGCTTCCTGCCACTCCAGCGGAACGGTCTTCCGTCGCGGACTGCGCAGAGCAGAGCTTGGTAGCGGCTGTCGTCTCGCTTCCTAATCGCCTTTAGGACGGCCTCAAGCTCATGCAGCGATTCGAGTTCGGCCGGGACTCCGTTCCTCCGCGCAGCCCCGGGGTCCTTCTCCATCTCACGTTCCCGCCTCCGAATCCGCTGCCGGACCGTCTCAATGCAAGCCGCCGGGCTCGAGAACAGCGCCTTCTCAAGACCGACGCTGAACAGGTCGCGCTTGCCCGAACGCGCCCGGGCCGTCGCCACCTTCACGGCCACCAGAGCCTCGTAAGCAGCCTCTTCACGGTCGGTGGAGCGTACTGAGACGGAACGCACGACCCGGTCACGGAACGCTTCCCGCACTTGGTCTTGGATGTCCTTCTTGAATCGGCGGACCACCAGGCCCTTGCCGCTGTAGTCCTCCTTCCGGTAGTCCGAAGGATCTGCGATCGCTGTCGGATCCAGCATGTTCATCAAGCTGGCAAAGCTGCGTGCCTTGCCGTCGTGTGGCGTGGCCGAGAGCATGATGAGCGTGTCGGATCGCTTCGACAACAGCTTTGCGAGTCGGCTTCGCATCGAACTTGTGCCCCGGTCTGCAACGTTGTGGGCCTCGTCGATGACGATGACGTCCCAGTAGGCGTCCTCTAGGTATGCCCGGTACTCGGAGTCCTGCTTGAGGGTGTCGATCGAGATAATCGCCTTGTCGTAGTAGTAGAAGGGATTGTGGTTCGTCGGTATCCGCTGGCGCACTCGTCGAATGCCCACCGAGTCCAGCCTCGTCAGTGGAATCGTGAAGCGATTCCAGTACTCCTTCTGGAATTGGGTCAGCATGCTCTTGATGGCCAAGACCAGGATTCGCCGCCCACGTCCGCGCGCGATCAATTCGCTCACGAGAATTGCCGATTCGAGTGTCTTGCCGATTCCGACGCCGTCGGCGATCAAGATTCGCTGTCGGGGCTGCCTTAGGGCTTGGGCTGCCGGCTCGAGCTGGTAGGGGACCGAATCCATCGCTGCCAAGTGCCCGACCCGCAATTTGTCGTCGCTTGGTTGGGCCTGCCGCAACTGGCTCTCGATGAACAGCCTGCTGGCGGCGAAGCCTGGGGACTCATCGTGAACGAGCTTGGTCTTCTTCGGGTCCAAGACCTTGATGTCTTTGTCCAAGGAGGTCAGAAAGATGCCTTCTTGACCTCGGACAAGCTCCGAGATGCCGTCACAAGTCAGCTGCTGCCCGCCGTCGAATGAGACATCCACGCGGCGGACGACCCACTCGGCGTCCCGCACAACGACCCGGGCCCCAGGCGCAAACGCCACGGCTCCTCGGTGGATGCTCATCTGGCTACTTGGTTCCTTTGGGCTGAAGGATGGCAGTCACGTACAGACTTCGGCAGACGCCGAACTGCACTAGCTGTCGGGCACACCGGCCTTGGCTTGGTGATGGCCCTGTCAGCACTCGGCGCATGGCCGAGGGGATCTCTGCCTAGTGCCGTGCCCACCTCCACTTGGACCAAGCCAACCGGCTGGCTATACCGTTGCACGCGGGAGTCGGCGGGCCTGATGGTCCGACGACTATCGGCACTGAGATGTTGCGCTTCGCACTGCCGCCAAGCGAACAGCCGATTTCGCTTGCTTTG
Organism: Bryobacterales bacterium; assembly: GCA_022825595.1. Lineage (GTDB taxonomy): Bacteria > Acidobacteriota > Terriglobia > Bryobacterales > UBA6623 > VXMF01. The sequence continues at coordinate 5,078 of JAJDWM010000452.1, forward strand.
ACCACACCAAGGGATCGGGGAAGGAAAGGTTCCCCCATACTTCATTGATGGCCGCCCCCAGACTCGAGCTTTCGAGCACAATGCGGGCTTCTCTTGTCGCTTGAATCCAATGTGTGCCATCGCGCGAAGGCTGGAGTAAGCGTACCCCTTCCGCTTATTCGGTTCGGACGGTGCGAAGTGCCTTACCGAAGTGGCTCTTGCCGATTCTGTGAGGGACTTGCCAAGCGTACTAGGTACGGATGCCACTCCTCAGATGTCTGATCCAGCTCGCGAGCCTGTTCTCACGACTGGTGAACTCGAGCGAGCAGCTCCTCGCCACTCTCGCAGACCGCGACCCATTCGCCAATGACGATTAGGCGGTCGGTGTTGGTGGTTCCCTCAAGCAGGCCGGCCAGTCGTTCCGCATAGCTATCGCCGAATCGCACTCTTGCCTGCCGCAGCAGTATCGCCACCATCGATCTTCGCGCTTCAGCGCGCCCCTCGTCCCGCATCCGGTCGGCCCAAGTCCGGGGCTCTTGTTCCAGCATTCCCAGCACCTCCGTCACATCATCGATCATCGGCACATCCATGATTCCTAGGTCTGGCAAGATCACGGACGTAATCCACGCTGCGAGAGCGCTGGCGAGCTCCGCGTGTGCCGGATCAGCCGCGCATGTTTGTAGCGCCGCCGCCTGGCGCAGTGCTTCCGGGGCCTCACCCCGCTACACGGTCGCCAGCAGCACCGCCAGGTTCTCACTCCCGCCGGGGTCCAGTAAGCGCCACAGGTCCAGCAGCTGGCAGACACGGGACAGCCAGTGCCAGTAAGGCTCGTTTGGCTCGCTGAACTCCGCATCAACCCCCGCGATGGAGCACGCACGCCCGCCCGTGTGGAGCGTCAGGTGAAGGACCGGCGGCACCCTTGTCGGCGAGTATCTCTTTGGCAGAACGTGGCTCAGCTCGATGCGGAGCGTTGCGACCGAATGGAGCCCCCGGAACGGCATCGGGGATCGGGCTCGGCCTGGCATTCCTGCAGGAGGCGGGCCAGGCTGCCGTCCAAAAGCTCGATCTGCCAAGCAGCGTCCGTATGGCGCTGGGACAAGTCCGGGCCGATCAGGTTCGCGCTGCCAAGTTTGATGTTCGCGGTCTGCACCTCGTCGAGACCATCGAGAGGGTGGGCGCGCAGCACATGCCGCAGGAAGTCGGTGTTCGGGGCGAACTGCTTGAGCGCCGTATCGGCCGGAAGGCGCATGTCGGCTGTGAACAGGGGTTAGCCTGCGGCCGGTGACGCTGAGTCGCACACCTTGGCCTGGGGATTGTAGTCGAGGCGACTTGGGTCGGCTACGGCCCGCTAGCCACATTCCACACGGATTCTCACTCAGGCGTGTCGAAGAAGCTTCCACACATGTGGCCGGAGGCCCCAGAACGGCTTGCTGTTGTCTGAGTATGCTAGCTGGCGTCTGATTTGCCGCTGCTGTTTGCCCAAGGCGGGGTTTGGTGGGCGATCGGTCGGATTGTTGTCGCTATTCGGCTGGATCTGGCGCGTCGGACGCTCAATGTTGGGCTTGCTGACAGCAATGCCCAGCGTTCCTCCGGTCGAGCCAAGACCTCCGAATCCTTGGCCACCGTTGGCGGGAGATTCGCGTAGCCCGGTTTGGTGAGCATCCGCTCGGGACGCAGGACCGTCCTCAAGCCTCACGAAGCCGTGCGAGCAGCGCCTCGCCACTCTCGCAAACGATGATCCACTCCCCGATGTTTTCTAGGAGGTCGGTATCGGTGATTCCCTCGATCAGTCCTTCCAGTCGCTCTGCTAAGCCACGTCCGAAGCGTTTCCTTGCCAGTCGCGGCAGCAACGCCACCAAACCGGACCGATGCCCTTCATCGCGCATTCGGTCGGCCCATCTCCGAGGCTCTTGTTCAAGCATTTCCAGCACCTCTGTCAAATTATCGCTTGCCCGAATATCCATAATCCCCAAGTCCGGCAGAATCACTTGCGTGATCCACGCGGCGAAGGCGCTGGCCAGTTCCGCATGCGCTGCATCGGCTGCCCAAGCTCCCAGCGGCGCGGCCGCCCGGCGCCGCGCTTGCGGATCCTCGCACCGCTGCATCCTCGCTAGCAGCACCGCCAAGTTCTCATTTCCGCCGGGGTCCGGCAAGCGCCGCAGATTGAGCAGCTGGCAGACGTGGGTCAGCACCCGCCTGCCCGTGTAGAGCGTCAGGTGATGCACGGGCGGCAGTCTCGTCGACGAATACCCCTGCGGCCGATCGCGGCTCAGCTTCAGGCCGAGCGTCGCGACCGAATGGAGCGCCCGGAACGGCATCGTGGGATCAGGCTCGGCTTGGCATTCCAGCAGGACCCAGGCCAGGCTGCCGTCTCTAAGCCCTATCTGCCAAGCGGCGTCCGGCAGGCGCTGGGACAAGTCCGGGCCGATGAGGTTCGCGCTGGCGGGTTTGATGTCCGCGATCTGCGCCTCGTCGAGACCATCGAGAGGGTAGGCGCGGAGCAGGTGCCACAGGAAGTCGGCGTTCAGGGCGAACTGCTTGAGCGCCGCATCGCGCGGTAGGCGCATTTCGGCAGTGAACAGGGGCAAGCCTGAGGCCGGTGTCGCTTAGTCGCACATCTTCGACTGGGGATGGTAGTCGAGGCGGCTTGGGCTGGCTACGACCCGCAAGCCACATTCCACACGGATTCATAGGCACGGCGAACCAAGATCCTCGCCATGCTGCGAAAGAGTGCAGGACGGGTACATCCATCCGCTCGCGCGCGTCGAACTGGCCGCCGAGTTTAGCCCGCCGCGACTCGGGCGGCGATCGACCGGATGTTCTTGATGCTCGGCTGAGCTTGGCGCATCGGGCCCGCGGAAGTCGGGCTTGCTGACAGTAATGCCCAGTGTGGCTCTGGTGGAGTCAGGGCCTCCAGATCCTAGGCCACTGTTGGCAGGAGATTCCCATAGTCCGGGCCAGGGCGTCTCCTTTGAAGTGTGGGACCATCCTCAAGCCTTATGAAGCCTAGCGAGCAGCGCCTCTCCGCTCTCGCAGGCCAACAACCATCTGCCAATGTCCTGCAAGCGGTCGGTATCGGTGATTCCCTCCAATAGGTTGGCCAATCGCTCTGCCAAGCCATCTCCGAAGCGCATCCTTGCCTGCAGCAGCAGCATCGCCACCATTCCAGACCGACGCCCTTCGTCCCTCATCCGGTCAGCCCATGTCCGAGGTTCTTGTTCCAGCATTTCCAGCACCTCCGTCAAATTATCACTCACCCGAACATCCATAATCCCCATGTCCGGCAAGATCACATGCGTGATCCACGCGGCAAAAGCGCTGGCCAGCTCCGCATGCGTCGGATCGGCTGCCCATGTTTGCAGCGGCGCAGCTGCTTGGCGCAACGCTTCCGGGTTCTCACACCGCTGCACCCTCGCTAGCAGCACCGCCAGGTTCTCATTTCCGCCGGGGTCTGGCAGGCGCCGCAGGTCCAGCAGCTGGCAGACACGGGACAGCCAGTGCCAGAAAGGCTCGCTCTCCTCCCCGGACTCCGCATCAACGCCCGCAACGGTCCACGCCCGCCTGCCTGTGTAGAGCGTCAGGTGGTGCACCGGCGGCACTCTCGTCGACGAATATCCCTGTGGCGGA
>JAJDWM010000323.1 GCA_022825595.1 Bryobacterales bacterium
TTGGGACGGCACCAACCGGAGGCCCACGCGTCACAGTGCCGTGGCAAGCGAAGCGCGCCACGGCCACAGCCGAATTGTGTCCGCCCATCCGAGTGTTTCATGGCAAGCATCGTTCGTCTCAATTCGTCGTCCTTCGTATTCTCTATCCGCCACTAATCGTCCATAATGATGGGCAGTCTCCATATCATTTACCACGAATATAAATCGATTCAATATCTCTCGCAGAATACGTCGCTGGTTCGAACCCTAACCGACTTTGCTGCACTATAATATAGTTCGCCTACAGTGGACAAACAGACATCCAATGTGCACGTTCTCAAATGCGGTCTGTACTGAATCTCGATCTCGGAACCTTTCATCATATCCGACACAGAATTTGTGTCCATTAGGACGTAATCAGTCATCATAAGCGATAGTTTTTCCGTGCCTCAATTCTTCTATTAATTCCTCGAATCCATCATCAGGTTCCCCCGGCCATGTACCATACAGGGACCTAATATCGGCAATTGGAGATACGTTCTGCTGACGTGCTAGTTCATCAATTGTTGGCGAAGTCCGATCGTTGTTCTTGGTGATTGGATGTGATGGCTCGGAACGCCTCTCAATCTTTTCGGTCAATGGCTCAATTGAGTCCATCTCCAGCCTCTTTCCACTTCCCGAATCAGAAGCTCTCTTGAGTGTTCCAGTGATGCGTACTTTATTCTTTAGATTCTGAAGCACCATGTCTTCCTTCGTGTTATCAAATTCACACTGAACCGGACTCCCAATTGAGGGATGTACCCGACAGGAACGCACGTCCTTTGCGAAATCTGCCATTAATAGCGTCCCTTCAATGGCTTCGAAAGTCTCTTGTTTGTCTGGAATTAAGTCTATGCGAATCTTGATGCGATCATTGCCGTCTGAAGTGAATGATGCTTGGACAGGTTCCTTGTCTTTGTTCACAATAATATGTATCTCTTCGATACCTTGTGAAAAAACTCCACCCGCATTGTTCCATGCCTTCAGGACTCCGACATCGTATCCGGACGGGAAAGGCGCACTCGATGAGCTTTCTTGGATGACCCTCAAGCCTGCTACCGATTTCTGGATGATATCTATTCCAGACTCGAACCCTGCGATAGATTCTCGCCGGGTCTTCCTATCGAAGCCGAATACAGCAACCGAACTGCCCTGTCCGAATGACACAAGATCCAGATCAATCTCCGACTCTACGGAGCTCGGCGTCCTGCCTTGGCGAAGGCTGTTCGAATGGCCTTGCAAGACATACGCGACTCGCCGCATCGCCTCTCTCATGCCAGTGAGAAAGCGTAAGAGCTCGGCCAGCGGCATTGTGCCAAGACCGACCGCAGACCCACGAAAGCGGATCTCTAACAATGGGCTTGTCTCGGTCAAGGGACGTACTTCAGATTCTACGCGACACGTCGGTCCGGCTTCATCAATGGCGGTGGCGCCTAGTGGCCGCGGCGACCGGGCCTTGGCCCCTCTGGAGTGCGACTGTCGAGAAATTGGGAGTCCTGCCCCGGGGGTCGGCCATGGGGCGCACATGGCAAGGTCGCTTATTCGGTGTGTCCGTCTCTGCTACCCAGAACGGTCGTACCCTCACTGTCGCCTGGAATAGAGTGCCGGCGCACCGAGGGGTGAGTGGACTCCCCGTACGCCCGTCCCCCAGCGTGGCCTGATTCAGAAGCGCAGTCCGCGAAGAGCATGGGCAAGGGGACCGGATCCACCGCACCCGATGGACGAAGCGCTGGGTTCCACGGGTCCACGAGAGCCGCGCGACCGGGCGTCAAGCCGCCACTGCGGGTATGCTCGCCGGCTCGTAGCTGCCCAAGATGGCCATGAACTCCGTCAGTTCCGAGAGGTGCCGCAGCGCGTTCGCGCACTCCTCCTGCTCCGGCGCGGCGGTGATGTCTACATAGAAGCGGTACTCGAACGGCCTCCCCTTTAGGGGACGTGACTCGATCTTGGTCAGGCTGATGTCGCGCAGCGCGAAGGCGCTGAGGCAGCGGAAGAGGGCGCCGGAAACGTTCTTGGTCACGAATACGAGCGACGTCTTGCGCGTACCCTCGGAACAGGCGTTGCGGCCTTCCCGGGGGCCCAGCAGGAAGAATCGCGTGTAGTTCTCGGGATCGTCCTCGATCGAGTGCTCCAAGATGGTTGCGCCATAGTAATCGGCCGCAGCGCTCGAGGCCACCGCCGCCAGCCGAAGGTCGGCACGCTCCATAACCGTCTTCACACTGCCGCCGGTGTCGTAGTGGCTCTCGGCGCTGATACCCGGATTGCGCCGGAAGAAGTCCAAGCACTGCGCCAGCGCTACGGGGTGCGAGATAGCCCGCTCAATACCCGCCCGCGAAGCATCTGGATGGCCGATCAGGTTATGGACTACCCGCACATAGGTCTCGCCGAGGATCTCGGGATGGTAGTGCAGCAGGTGGTCATAGTTCTCGTGCACGGAACCGTGCAGTGTGTTCTCGATCGGCACGACGGCGCGGTCCGCGGCGCCGTCTCGCAACGTCTCGAAGACCTCGAAGAACTTCTCGCAGGGCTTGAACTCAACGGGGCGCCCCGCCACGAGCTGCCGGCTGGCCTGCTCACTGAAAGCGCCGCGCGCTCCTTGAAACGCAACCCTGACGCAATCCATTCAGCTCGCCCGAACCAAGCTGCCGGAGGGCGCGGTTGCCCACCGATCCGGTCCGCCGGTAGCGATTATAGTGCGGCCCGGTCCAACGGTCCCGGAACCTGACCCGGGAGATCAGGCGACCCCGGCCAACTGTTGGCCTCTCGAGCCGGGCCCTCTGGGGCCTTGCAGCATGTGCCCGTTCATCCGCACCGAAACGAGCTGCGAGACGCCCGCCTCGGCCATCGTCACCCCGTACAGCGCCTCCGCTACCGCCATCATCGCCTTGGAGTGCGTGATCACGACGAATTGCGTCTCCGGGGACATCTCCTGGATCAGTCCGCGCAGTCGAATGGTATTGGCCTCGTCCAGTTGCGAATCCACCTCGTCCAGCACGCAGAACGGGCTCGGCTGGTACCGAAACGTCGCCATCAGCAGTGCCATGACCGTGAGCGACTTCTCGCCTCCGGACAGCAAGGCAACGCTCTGCAGCCGCTTACCCGGGGGCTGGGCCACGATGTCGACGCCGGACTCCTCCGGATTGCCTGGATCCGAAAGGCGCAGCTGCCCGGTCCCTCCCCCGAACAGTGTCGCGAACGTATTCCTGAAGTGCCGGTTGATCCCCTCAAGGGCGTTGTCGAACCGCACCCGACTGGCCTTTGCCAACTCGCCGATCGCCTCATGCGTGTTGACCATGGATTCGAGCAGGTCCTCCTGCTGCGCCTCCAGGAAGTGTTTTCGCTGCGACACTTCCTCGTACTCCTTGGCCGCCAGTACGTTGACCGGCCCAAGGCGATCGATCTTCTCGTGGAGCGTCTTGCGGCGCTCGGCCAGTTCGTGCAGCGCCTCAGGCTCCAGTTCCTCGCCAATATCGGAGGCAACCGCGCCCAGCGGGTCTCCAAGCTCAGACGAGCAATCGGAGGCGAGGTGCTCAAGGTCCGCCTCCACCCGCGCCAAGTGGACCTCAGCAGCTGCGCAGTCCTCGCGGCTTGAAGCCTCTGCCGAACGCGCCTCCCGGACCTCGCGGACCAGAACCTTGACCACGCCTCGGCACGCGCCCAGCTTTGCGACCGCTTCCGAGATCGACTCCTGGATGACCCGCCGCTGCTCTTCGCCCTCCGCGATACGCTCCCCCAAATCGCGCTTGCTGGCTTCGAGTCGGGCGTTCCTCTCTTTCAGCGAGTCGATGCGGGCATGCAGGAGGGACACCCTCTGCCGGTGCTCCTGCAGGCTGGACTCCGCAGTGGCAAGAGCGGCGCGACCGGCGCGCAGTCTCTCTTCCGTGGAGGTGACGGACATCTGAACCAACGCGCGGGCCTCCTGCATGCCGACAAACCGCTCGGCAGCCTCGGCGGCTTGCTTCGCGAGCCGCGAATGAAGCGTCTCGAGGCGCGCGCGCTCTGCCTCCAGCCGCCGACGGGCATCCACGGCCCTCCGCTGACCGGCTTCAGCCTGTGCCCTTTGCTTCCGCAGCCTTTCAACTTCTTCCGACGCCGCCGCACGGGCGCGAGTGTGGTCGGCCACCAACTTATCGGCCTGACGGATCTCATGGGCAGCTTCGATCGACTGCCCCTCCAGACGCCGCAACTCGCCGCGGGCGGCGTCGAGAGCCGTGCCGTGCAGTGCCGCTTCCTCTCGTGCCTGTTCAATCTCCGCCTCTGTCGCGCGGAGCGCCCGCTCGGCTTCGCAGACCTGCGGCTCCAGATCCCGCAGAGCCTGCCGCAGGACAAGAGGCCCCTTGACGGCCCCGTTGCCGCCGTGCACCGTCCGGCCGTGGTACCACGTTCCGTCCGAGAGCACGAAGTACTGGTGGGGGTTGGACTCCGCGAGCGACTCAGCTTGCGCGCCGCTTTCGACCACGAACCCTTGGGACAGCTTGGGCACGAAACCCGGGATTGCACCGCCGTCCGCATCCCTGACGCGAACATGTTCCGTCAGGGGCGTCGCGCCGGGCGGGCATTGCCCGCAGGCCTGTTCGGAGCCATCCGTGGGGGCTCCTGCGAGCACGAACGCGGCACGACCCCCGAACTCCTCGCGGACCATCCGAACCCCGCGCGATGCCTCTTCCCAGCCGCCCACGACGACCTGCTCCAAGTCTTCCCCGAGGAACTGTTCCACGGCTCGGGCGTAATCAGGCTCGACGTCCAGATAGTCAGCCAAGACCCCCAAGGGGCGGAAGCGCCGTTCCTCGGGAAACTTGCCTGCCGCCTCGAAGATATCCTTGACCGTCTCGGCGCTGTACGCCCGGTGTCGCAGCACACCTTGGATCGAGTCCCGTCGCGCGACAAGACGCGAGAGTTCCGCGCCCTGCCGTTCGCGCTCGCCAGTCAAGCGTTCCATTTCGGCTCGAGTATCTTGCAGTGACCGCCGCAGCACTTCCACCGCATCCCGCTTGGCCTCGACCGACTTGGCCAGACCGGAGGACTGCACACCCAATGCCAGACGGCGGCTGGATGCCTTCTTCAACGCTGCCGAGGCATTCCGGAGTGTGGCCTTCGTCTTTTCCATCGAGGAAGCGTGCCCCGCGAGCGTCGCCTCGAAGCGCCCCAGCGACCCTTCGGCGTCCGAGCGGGCGTCCAGCGCCGCGACCATCTCACGTCGGCATTTCTCGGCCGACTCCGCAAGCCGGTCGATTGAGGCCTGCTGGGCTGCGCAGTCCGACTCGCGCTGCCGCAGAATTCCGCGCTGTTCGCCGGCCTCACGCTGTAGACGGGAGGCATCCGCCCGCCGTTGCTCCACATCCCGCTCCAGACGCTCGGTGTCTCCCACCAGTTCCCGGAGCTCTTGCTCTCCCTGCTTTGTGGCCTCCTCCGTCTCAAGCACGGAGGCAGACTGCTGCTTGACCCTCTCCCGTCGCCGTCCGAGAGCGACGCGCACGCTGGCCAGCTCCTCCCGGTCGGCCTCAAGGCGGAACTCCAACGAATTCTCCTGACGCCTCCGGGCCGCCAACTGGCCCTCCAGCCGCCCGACCGCGGTCTCAGCGGCAGAGACACGCTGTCTTGCCGAGGTGGTCTCTGCCTCCAAGGCCTCGCGCCTACCGTGCAATTGCCGATGCTTGCCGGCGAACCACCGCTGCTGAACCTTCCGCAGCTCGTCCCGCAGTCGGCTGTGGCGGTCGGCCCGCTCGGCCTGCCGCTTCAGGGAGCGCGACTGCCTTCCGACCTCCACCAGAATGTCGTGGACGCGCTCGAGATTGAGCTGGGCGTTCGCCAACTTGAGCTCGGCCAACCGGCGGCGGGATTCGAAGCGCGTTACGCCGGCGGCCTCTTCGACGAAGGCTCGGCGCTCAAGGGGGCGTGCGGAAAGAAGCTGCCCTATGCGCCCCTGCTCTATGATCGCGTAGTGATTGGGCCCGAGCCCCGTTCCCAAGAAGAGATCCCGGACGTCGCGTAGCCGCACCTTCTTGCCGTTCAGGATGTACTGGCTGGCCCCGTTGGCGAACAGCTTCCGCGCCACCTCAATCTCTCCCGAAGATTGCTTGGGTGGCAGGTCGGGACGGCCCGCGAATAGGCGCTCGAAATCGCCGTCGGAATCGTGGAGCGTCAGGCTGACCTTGGCCATGCCTGCGGGTCTCCGGCTTCGTGTGCCCGAAAAGATGACGTCGCTCATCCGTCCGCCGCGCAGCGACTTCGCCGACTGCTCCCCGAGCACCCAGCTCACCGCGTCGCAGATGTTCGATTTGCCGCAACCGTTCGGTCCGACGACCGCGGCTACGCCCGTCCCGCTGAAGCGCAGCCGCTCGCGGCTGCAGAACGACTTGAACCCGACAACCTCGATCTGCTTGAGCCTCAGCACGCCACCAGCCCTCGCCGATGGGCAGGCCACGAAACGCCGCGGCCAGCCCGACGGATCCCAGACTAGCGGATGCCGGACAACCACGCAACTATCAGTAGTAGGGCCACCTCTAGGGGGCCCAAAGTGTAGTGGGCGGGTGGAACACTTCCGGAGTGTCCCGACTGGTAAAATTGCTGCGTTATGGGATCCGCGGCCTTGACGCGGCCATGGTTGGCCCTCCTTCTGCTCGCAGGCTGCGGGCCGCAGCAGCCGCCGCCTGCCGAGGTCTCGCCGGACCCGCAGGACTACCTTTCTGACATTCGCCAGCTGACGTTCGGAGGCCAGAATGCCGAAGCCTATTGGTCGCCCGACGGCGAACGGCTTGTGTTCCAAGCAACCCGCGGCGACTCCTCATGCGACCAGATTTATGTCATGAACCGCGATGGGTCGAACCTACGGATGGTCTCCACCGGCCGCGGCGTCACCACCTGCGGGTACTTCCTACCCGACGGCGAAAGCGTGGTCTATGCCTCAACTCACCTTGCGGGCGACGCTTGCCCACCCCGCCCGGACCGCAGCCAAGGCTATGTCTGGCCGATCCATGCCGGCTACGACATCTTCGTGGCGCCGCTGGACGGCTCGGCGTCCGAACCCAAGCGCCTGACTGATGAGGCCGGGTATGACGCGGAGGCCACCGTCAACTGGAAGCTCGGCAGGATCGTGTACACGTCAAAGGCGTCCGGAGATCTGGATCTGTGGTCCATGGATCTCGACGGAAGGGACAAGCAGCGCCTAACCGAGGCTTACGGCTATGACGGCGGGGCCTTCTACTCGGCGGACGGCAGCAGGCTCGTGATGCGTGCGCACCATCCGCCGGAGGGTCCAGACTCGCAGCGCTACGCCGACCTGCTGGCGCAGGACCTGACGGCCCCGATGAAGATGGAGATCTTCGCCGGCAACGCCGATGGGACGGGACTGCGGCAACTGACCGACTTCGGCTGCGCCAGTTTTGCGCCGCAGTTCACCGCGGATGGTTCGCACATCATTTTCTCGTCGAACCGCAACAATTGCGACAGCCGCGAGTTTGACCTGTTCCTGATGCGCGCTGACGGCTCCGAACTGCGCCAAGTGACCGACTTCGGGGGCTTCACATCGTTCCCCGAGTTTTCGCCGGACGGCTCGGAGCTGGCGTTCTCGTCAGATCTCAACGCCAGCTCTCGCTACGAGTTCAACATTTTCGTGGCGACCTGGAACGGGCAAGGGCGGGCCCTATAGGGCTTCGGCCACCGGTCCTGCGCCTTACTCCCCGACCTCACGCTGCAGCGAGGCCAAGTCGTCCGCCAACTGCAGCGCTTGGCGACGCAGTTCGGCCAACCGCTGGGCGACCCGGCGGATCTCCGGCGAGACACCCGGGCCGGTGGCCGCTTCCGCTTCGGGCTCGGCCGCCATAAGGGCCGCGGCCTGAACGCGGTCTATCCCAGTCAGGGCGGCCAAGGCCTGCTCGAAATCGTCCTCGTACACCAGCTGCTCGCCCATGGCCAGTACTACCTTGCGCAACTGCGGCATGCGGGCCGACTCCGCCTGGATGTAGATCGACTCCACGTAGAGGAACGTGTCCCCGACCGGAAGGGCGATCATCTCGCCCCGCAACACACGCGAGCCCTGCTGGTTCCACAGCGTGAGATCGCGCGCAATCTGCTGCTCTTGGTTGATCTGGGCCTCGATCTGGTTGGGCCCGTAAGCCAGCTCCTGCTTGGAGAGCTGGTAGAAGATCAGCTCGCCGAGGTTGTCCCCATCGCAGCGCGCTGCCATCCAGCCGTTGAGGTTGTCCTTGTTCCGGGGGGTGAAGGGCAGCATCAGCAGGAACTCTGGGTTCGGCTCATCGGGAAGCTGCGCGACGATGTAGGTCGGCTTCATCCGCTCCGGCGCGCCCGTGTCGCCGGCCAAGCTCTTACCCACGTCCCAGATGTCCTCGCGGTTGTAGAACACGGTCGGATCCCGCATGTGGAACGTGCGGTAGATCTCCGCTTGGATGTCAAAGATCAGCTCGGGGTAGCGCGCGTGCGAGCGAATCCAAGGCGGCATCGCCTCTCGAGGCTGGAAGAGGTCGGGGAAAATGTTGGCGTAAGAGAGGATGATCGGGTCGCTCTCGTCGAAGAGGTACAGGGTCGTCGTGCCGTTGTAGGCGTCGACGGTGGCCTTGACAGAGTTGCGAATATAGTTGATCTGCGACCCGAACTGGCCCACGCGCAGGGGCTGGGAGTACGGGTGCACATCCGAGACGGTGTACCCGTCGAGGATCCACACCAGGTGGCCTTCGTCGGTGATGGTCAGGTAGGGATCGGGATCCCACTCGATGAAGTCGCCGAGGTGCTGTAGCCGCTCGCTGACGTTGCGGTGGATCAGCATTCGGCTGGACGGATTCGTCAGGCCCGTGAAGAGGATGTTGTAGTCTCCCAGCCAGACCGCCGCCATCAGCCTGGTCGCGAGGGAGTGGATCGGGAAACCACCTTCGCCGGCGTAGTGCGACATCACGTTCTGGTCTTCCTTGGGGTAGTCGAACTCTTCCTGCTCGGTACTCGCGAACACAGGGTGGTCCGTCAGCTCTCCGTAGTAGATCTCGGGGCGCGTGATCTGGATGTCCGGGATCGCGATGTCCGGGGGCGCGTCCTTGACCAGCAGGACAGGCAGGCCCTCCGACGTTGTGCGGTTGACCTCGGAGACCACGACTCCATAGCCATGGGTGTATACCCAGTGGCGGTTGATCCAGTTGTCGGCCGCGTTGTCGAGCGCGCTCACGTCGATCTCCCGGGGCGAGAGCAGCAGCTGCTTGACCTTTCGCTCGATCTGGTAGCGGTCGATGTCCATGTCGGCGAAGCGGTAGTAGAGCCGCAGCGCCTGGATCTGGGTGATGGTGTCGGTGTACGCCATCTCATCCCAGAGGCGGATGTTGTCGATCAGCGTGGCGTTGGCCTCCACGTCAAGGGTCGGGGTTTCGCCGAGGGTCAGGAACTCCTCCTCGC
>JAJDWM010000352.1 GCA_022825595.1 Bryobacterales bacterium
CACTCGCGGCGACACTCCGGATACGCCGGAGGCCATGAGCGCTGACCGAGGTCTTAGCGTCATCATCGACAACGGTCAGAGACCCCCACCAAAGGAACCAAGGCGCTGCTCTCTGGTCTCCCGGACTACGAGCCTATCCCGACGATATAGGGGCATTCGTCCACGACGACTCCAAGGAGTCGGTCTTCCGGATCGCCGAGCTCGTGGCCGAAGCGGGCCAGCCGGGGCGGAAGCCGAGCTTAGGGCCGACGGGGAGTGGGTCGTGCACGACCATGGCAACGACAACCCATACGACTTCCGGACACTAGAACGCGCGGACGCGGTGGTATTCCGGCTAAGCAATGACACCCGATGCCCGTGGCATTCGACCATGTGCCCCCCACGATGCCTTCAGCGGGCAATTCGCGCGAAATGGGAGTACATCTGGAAGCCGCACCAGCGCCGACTCGGATCGGCCGCTGAAGAACCGCCGATCATCGCCTGGACCGTCGGCGCTAGGCCACGGTCCTCTGAGACCGCAACCCAGACGTTTTACTGTGCCTCGATCGACCTGATCGCCTTGTTCAGGCGCTTGCGCAGGGATTCAAGACGCATGCTGGCGCTTCCGATGCCGGCGAACTCGATTCCGCTGACGCCCCTCCGTCGAAGCCAGCAAGCGAGGTGCCCGAAGCCCGTCCAGCGCCTGACTCTCCAGCCCTCTTCTTCGTAGCCAGCACCACTTGGCTTTTACTGTGTGTCAACGGGAGGAGAGCTTCATGTGCGGCCAAGCCGGTCGCAGCACCTGCGCCCCAACGGTCGCTGTACAGGGAACACCAACCCCCCCTTCTGGCCGCACCCTGCCGGGGCGCGACGTTGGATACTGTTCTTCCGGGCTGCTGCTGACGCTGTCGCCGCGAACGGCAGGCGGATTGAATCTCACAGTGTCGGCTCCGAGGTCAGATGAGTGCACGCGACCAATCACTCGCGTGGCCGTGCTCAGGGACTGAAGTGAGAGGTGCCATTGAGGAGAGTGGTGGGAACGAGTCCTCTCGCGGGCAGCTGGCCGCCGAACACGCGGGTCGATCCGCGACCTTGGGCACGAGACAAACCGCTACGCTAGGAACCGATGGCCTTGCGGCGGGTCTTCGTTGACAACATCGATGGCTCCGAGGCCACGGTCACGGGGCGGTCAGCCCACCACCTGTCTAGGGTGGCCCGGCTACGGCCCGGCGAGGATGTCGAGGTCTCTGACCAGCAAACGGCTTACCGCGCCGTAACGATAGCCAGTTCCGCGGCTGAGGTCCGCTTCCGGATCCGAGAGCCCCTCCCCTCTCCAAGGCCCGCCAGACTGGATGTGTCGCTGGCAATTATCAAGTTCTCGCGGTTCGACTGGGCCGTCGAGAAGCTCTCGGAGATCGGCGTCCGCAGTGTGACCCCACTGGAGACCGACCGTTGCGACCGCCGTCTTGTGACGGCCGCGTCTGGACGCGTGCAGCGGTGGGCTAGGATCGCTTTCCAGGCCGCGCAGCAGTCGAGGCAACTTGCAGCGCCGACAGTGAACCCACCCTCAGCCTTCGAGGCCGTGATCCGCAGCAGCGCCATGCGCGGCAGGATTCTGGCCGAACCAGGAGGCGAAGCCGTGGCTCGCGCATGCGGACTAGGCAGGACTTCCCTACTTGTGGGCCCAGAGGGAGGCTGGACGTCCAGAGAAGTTGACCTAGCGACCAAACACGGCTTCCGCCCTGCGTGCATCGGCACGAGCATCCTTCGGAGCGAGACGGCGGCCGTGTCAATGGCCGCTGCAATCACTAGCCAGCATGACCTGCGGAGCGGCCAATGAGGAAACTGGAAGGGCAGGTCGTTGAACGCTGCGTACGGCAGTTCGACGCGGCAAACTCGGAAGACCCCAACCTTGAGGCCGACGGTACGCCCAAGGAGCTCTCATACGCCCGACGGATGTCGGCCTGGCTTGACCGGCTCGCCCCACAGGCCCCCGCGGAGGTGCGGCTGGCTGTGCGGGCGCAGCACATTTGCAGGTGGAAGATCCCGCGAACCACTTATCCGAGCGGGCGTACAGGGTACCTGCGGTGGCGGCGTGACTTAGGGCGATTCCATGCTGATACGGCCGGAAGAATCATGCGCGAGTGCGGCGTGGGCGCAGAGACGGTGCAACGCGTGCAGGCAACTATCCGCAAGGAGCGCTTCCGGACGGACGCTTGGGCGCAGACGCTCGAAGACGTAGCGTGCCTCGTATTCCTCGACCACTACTTCGAGCCGTTCGCCGCCACACAGGAGCGGCGGGACATGGTGCGAATCTTGCGCAAGACCTGGAGGAAGATGTCGTCGGGCGCAAAAGACGCCGCATTGACGATTGACTACTCCGCAGAGTGTGCCAGCCTGTTGAAAGAAGCCCTCGGCGGGGGTGGCCAGGGCCAGAGTTCACGCACCCGCTGACCCGTGAGACAAGCGGACCCGGCAAGCGGAGAGTCGGTTGCGAGCGAGTTCTCTCGGGTATCCTTAGTCATTCGGGTCAGGCCCCGTGCATTGGGGTGTGCGCTCCGCTGATGCTTCTCCTTCTACTAGCTGCAGCCGGCGCCCTGATGGCGGCCGACCAGCCCCTGAGCTTTTCGCATGCGGCGCACATCGAGAAGGCGCGCATGCAGTGCACGGACTGCCACTCCGGTGCCAAGACGCGGGACAACGCCGGAATCCCGTCGATCCGCAGATGCATGGCGTGCCACCAGTTCATTGCGACCGACCGTCCGGAAATCGGTCGTTTGGCCGCGTACTGGGAAAAGCAACGCGAGGTCCCATGGCTGCGCGTGTACGGATTCTCGAAAGACGCGGCGGTACAGTTCCGGCACGCGCCCCATGCCCGTGCCGAAATCGAGTGCGCACGATGCCACGGAGATGTCGCGTCCATGACCGTGGCCGTCCCCGCGGTAGTGCACACCATGGGCACATGCGTCCAGTGCCACCGCGACAACTCGGCCAGCGATGACTGCGTGGCCTGCCATTTCTAGTTCCGTGAGCACAGGCCAAGGCTGAGAGACTCGGTGGACCGCCGCAACTTCTTCCGGGTCGTTGGCACGGCGTCAGGGGGCGCCATCACCGGAGCCTGCGGGCGGAAGTCAGAGGAGATTATTCCCCTGCTCGTGCCAGAGGAGGGGATCACTCCAGGGGTCGAGTCGTGGCATCCGGGAGTCTGCGGGGAATGCGCCGCCGGATGCGGGATCTTAGCCCGAGTGATGGCGTCCGAACGCGAGATCGAGGTGGACGGCGAACGGGTCCGCCAGCGCATCGCCGCCGTCAAGAAACTCGAGGGAAACCCCAACGATCCGACCAGCGGCGGACGCCTCTGCGCCCGCGGCCACGCAGGGCTGCAAGCCCTATACGGCCCGGACAGGCTGCGGGGGCCGATGCGGCGCGCCGGGCCCCGCGGCGAAGGGCGATTCGAGGCGGTCTCTTGGGAGTCCGCCATGCAGGAGGCGGCCGAGGCGATTGACTCGGCGGTCTCCGAAGACGTCGAGCGGGTCGTGTTCCTGAGCCGTCCGCGGGCGGATCTTCGGGCCGCGAACATTGCCAAGTTCCTATTGGCGCTCGGCGCACCGCCGGCCTGTGCCGTAGGCGTGCGCGACTTTGCCGCAGAGATGCAGAGTGCAGAGCGGGCATACGGCTGGCGAGGGATCCCGGCCTACGCCATCCGCGATGCGACGCTCGTGCTGTCGATCGGCGCGGACTTTCTGGGCGGATGGGTCTCTCCCGTGCTGTACGCGCGCCAGTTCGGGCACATGCGCCGAGGGCGCCCGGGCGTCCGGGGCCGGCTAATCCACGCCGAGTCCAGATTCTCGCTGACTGCTTGGAACGCAGACCGCTGGCTACCGGTCTGGCCCGGAGGCGAACTGGCGTTGGCCCTAGGCCTGGGCCGGGCCTTGGTCGACCTCGGAGTTAGCGTGTCGCCCTCCCGGGCCGAACAGACAGCGAGGACCGCATTCGCCGATGTGGATCTGGACAAGGCATCCGCTGCCTGCGGAATTCCGGCAGCGACGATCCGGGAAGTCGGGACCGAATTGGCCGCCGCTTCGGCACCGGTGGTAGTCGCAGGCGCGTCGATCGTGCGCGAGCACTCCTCGGACGCAGTAGCTGCCGCGAGCGCACTAAACGTCCTTCTTGGGAGGGTCGGTGTAGCGGGCGGCGTGCTGCCACCGCCCAGTGTGCTGGCGGACCTATCGGAGGCCCGCCCTTCCTCAGACGGATGGCGGGAGCGGCTCGCAAATGCCAACCTTGTCATGATTGACGGCGCGAACCCTGCCTATACCTCCCCTTCGTCTCGCGAAGCCCTAGAGAATGCGGGAACCGTGATCAGCCTCTCGAGTTTCGTGGACGATACATCGGCGTACGCGGACGTCATCCTTCCGGACCACGACCCGCTGGAACGCGAGGCGGTGGCCCTGCCGTCCGCCTCTTTGGTCGAGTCTGTTGCCTGCAGCGCACCATTCGTGGCCGCCCTGCACGACTCACGCCCGGCTGATTCCGTATTGGCGGACTTGGCTGCGGCGGTCGGCAAGCCGTTTGAACCGCTCGACGCCCGAGGAGCGCTCGCTCGGCTGCACGCATCAGTTGGCGCCGGGAACGAAGCTGGAGCCTCGGATGGATTCGTCGAATCGGCCCTAGAGCAGGGCTGTTGGCAGGGCGGGCCAGCGGGTGGCGGTGCGACGGGCGAGACCGGGCTCGGGGAGTTTGAGATAGCCGACTCAATGGTCCCCGCATTGTTCCAAGCCTACGAGTCGCTTCAGTTCGGGGCCGGCGGGGGCGCGAACAGGCCTTGGCTGCAAGAACTTCCGGATCCCACTTCCAGCGCTATGTGGGGCCTGCCGCTGGAAATCGATCCGGTCACCGCCTCCGAGCTGGGAGTCGAGAACGGCGACATCGTTCGCGCGCGCTCCGATCACGGCAGCCTGGAAGCGCCCGCATACGTCAATCCGGCCGCCATCCCTGGGGTGGTCTCGATGGCCGTTGGCCAGGGCCACTCACATTTCGGCCGCTACGCCTCGGGCCGAGGAGCGAATCCCATGTCGCTGCTCGGCGACATGCAGGACCGGCGCACGGGGGCTACGGCAATGGGCCCCGTAAGGGTTCACTTGGAGCGGTTGGACAAGGGCAGGGCGCTGATCCAATTCTCGCGGCAGGACAGGGACGTGCCGCCCCACAGGGTATGAGAGGTGCCGTAAATGCCTGAAGGATCGACGGAAGCAGAAAGCGGGACGCAGCGACGGACGCCCCAGTGGGGCATGGCGATCGATCTTGACCGCTGCACGGGCTGCGAGGCCTGCGTGGTCGCCTGCTCTTCGGAGAATAACGTCCCCACCGCCGGAGAGGACCAGTCCGCCAAGGGCCGCGCCATGCACTGGATCCGAATCGACCGGTACTACGAGGGCGATTTCCCGAACATCCGCGTGCGGCATCGACCAGTGCTTTGCCAGCAGTGCGACGAGGCGCCTTGCGAGCCGGTCTGTCCGGTGAACGCCACGTACCAGAATGCGGAGGGCCTTAACGTCCAGGTATACAACCGGTGCATCGGAACTCGCTATTGCGCCATCAACTGCCCATACACCGTGCGATTCCTCAACTGGTACCCCCCGGAGTGGGCGGAGCCGCTCGGCCTACAACTGAACCCGGACGTTTCTGTCCGTCCCGCCGGCGTGGTCGAGAAGTGCACGTTTTGCGTGCAGCGCATCAAGCGTGCCAAGCTGAACGCGGCTGCCGAGGGGCGAGAGGTCGGGGACGGCGAGGTCCAGCCAGCCTGTGTCCAGTCTTGCCCGGCGGAAGCTATGGTATTCGGCGACCTGAGCGATCCGACCAGCCGCGTCGCGCACTTGGCGAACAGCCGTAGGGCGCAGCGCCTACTCGAAGAACTGGGAACGAAGCCGCGCGTCTTCTACCTCGAGAGAGCGGACTAGCAGGTGGCCTTAACCGTGGCCACGGCTGGAGTGGGGGGCGGGCCGGTTGGCCATGCTCAGGTGTGCGAGGACTTGGTCGCCCGCATGCCCGGCAGCAGTCCCCGATACCTCGGAGCAGTCGCAGTCTGCGGCGGAATCGTGGCATGGGCCCTGTTCGCATGGGTCTACCAGATTGCGAACGGGTTTGGCAGCACGGGTCTTCGTCGGCCCGTGTACTGGGGCCTGTACATCGTCAACTTCGTCTTCTGGATCGGCATCTCGCATGCCGGAACCCTGATTTCGGCGATCCTTCGTCTGACTGGGGCCGAGTGGCGCCGACCTGTCACCAGAGCGGCCGAGGCCATCACGGTGTTCTGCCTGATGATCGGAGGCCTGTTCCCGATCATCCACATCAGCCGCCCGTGGTTCTTCTACTGGATACTTCCCTACGCCAACGAGAGAATGCTCTGGCCCAACTTCCGCTCGCCCTTATTTTGGGATCTGACCGCCATCCTGACTTACCTCACGGGCAGCGTGGTCTACCTGTACCTTCCACTGATTCCAGACTTCGCGGAAATGGCGGAACGCTGCACTGGAGCGCGGCGCAGGGCATACCGCTGGCTCTCACTCGGGTGGCGGGGCTCCGACCGCCAATGGCAGGCGTTGGAACGGGCCATGAAGCTGATGGCGATCGTAATTCTCGCGATCGCGGTTTCGGTGCACTCTGTCGTCGCTTACGACTTCTCGATGTCGCTTACGCCGACTTGGCACAACACGATTTTCCCGCCCTACTTCGTGGTCGGAGCTATCTTCAGCGGCATCGCGGCGCTGGTGGTGGTGATGGCGACCCTGCGCAAGCTGATGGGACTTCAGGAATACCTGCGAGAGGTACACTTCGTCAACCTCGGTAAGCTGCTGCTGCTCATGAGCCTGATCTGGGGCTACTTCACTTTCTCGGAACACCTGACGACCTGGTACGGAAACTTGCCCACGGAAATGGACGTTTTCCAGGCGCGAGAGCACGGCATATTTGGCGCGCTGTTCTGGATCATGGTCACCTGCAACCTCGCGGTCCCGCTAGTGCTGTTAGGTGTCTCGAAGCTTCGGCGAATCTCGACAACGGTCGCCTGCGGCATAGCCGTGCTCATTGGAATGTGGCTGGAGCGCTTCCTGATCGTCATCCCGGCGCTGTCGACGCCGCACCTGTCCTCCGTCTCGGGCGGCTATGTTCCGAGCTGGATCGAACTCTCGATCACGGCGGGCACATTCGCGGCGATGGCGCTTCTTTACCTGCTGTTCGTCAAAGCGGTCCCGATAATCGCCATGTGGGAGTACGAAGGTGAGCCGGCTGCACGCTGAATTCGAGGATTCGCGCACCGCCGCCGGAGCCGTCCGGGCCCTCATCGCTCGGGGTGTGCCGCTCGAGGCAATCGAGTTGTATTCCCGGCGGCCGACCGAGCTCTGCCATTCCCTTCTTCGGCGGAAGAGCCGGATGTCGCTCGTGGCTGTACTGTCGGCGGCGGTGGCTGGTGGCACGGCCACGACTTTGCTGTACCGGGCGCAAATGGAATACCCACTGGTGACCGGAGGGATGCCAATCAACTCGGGCTGGGCAACAGGAGTGGTCACGTTCGAGACGACGATGGCGGGTGCCGTGCTCGGAATACTGGGCGCCCTGCTCTGGGAGGGCCGGCTCCTCATGCGCCGGATGCCTCCCCCACCGCCAATGCCTTCGGGTGGAGCGGTGATTGAAGTCTCGGGCCAAGACGACACCAATGCCCTCAGGGACCTCTTGCTGGAGGCGGGCGCGAGTTCGGCGGTGAGGGCGGACTGAGCGCACCCGACCGCAACATCGACGGCATCGGGCCAATGACTTTGGGACCGCAGTCGACGCGACCGCTGCCTAGCGACGCGTGTTCCAGCTCAGATCCGGCCGGCCAACCCGTCTTCTGGGCTAACCCAGACTGTGGCTAAGCGGGTAGCGGCCAAGTGCTTGGCCCACTGCCGGACGCGGCCCAAGCCGCCTACAGGTTCGTGATCGTGCCCGTGCTTGTGTTGAAGCGCTCAGCCTCGACACCCATCTTTCCTGCCAGCGTGAGGTGCAAGTTCGCAAGCGGCGTCTCGTCCGGAAGCACGATCCTGCGTCCCGGGTTCAGCTGCCCGGCACCGCCCCCTGCAAGAAGGATAGGCAGGTTGTGGGTCGTATGGCCGTTGCCGTTCTTCAGCGCCGAACCGTAGAGGATCATCGAGTTGTCGAGCAGAGTTCTGCCGTTGCCTTCCTGGACCGTCGCCATACGCTCAACCAGCTGCACCAACTGGGACACATACCACTGGCTGACGATGGTGTACGGCTCGGTGAGCTCCGGATCCTCTTTGTGATGCGAAATCGAGTGGTGGTCGCCCTTCACCCCTTCCAAGAAGGTGAAGTTCTGGCGGCTGAACCCATGGGCCATCATGAACGTGGCCACACGGGTCGTGTCGGTCTGCAGTGCCAGCGTGATCAGATCCAGCATCTGCCGGATGTGCTCGTCGCGCGTCGGCGGTATGCCTGCCTCAGGCCGGAACAGCTCCGGTTCGACGAGTGGCTTCCAGTCCGCCTCCAAGGAGGACGGGTTCAGGTTCCGTGCAATGCGGGCTTCCACTTCTCGAACGGACGTGAGGAACTCGTCGAGCTTGCGGCGGTCCGCAGCCGTGCCCCGCTTGTGGAGTGCGCGCGCGTCCTCCAGCACGTAGTCGAGCACGCTTGCGTCGTCCTCGAGCTGCTGGCGGGACTTCTTGCTGACGCCGAACAGGCGGTCGAACACCGCCTGCGGCTCGATCTCAGGGTCAACCTTGGTGCTGTCCGAGCGCCACGACACTGTGTTGGCGAAGGAGATCGCGAGACCGTTCTCCCCGCCGGACCGGGGAGGCTCCGTGCCAACCTCCAGCGACGGGACGCTTGTCGTGCCGGCAATCTTTTCGGCCACAAACTGGTCCAGCGAGGTTCCCATGTGCGGCGTGTTGATGCGACCGGCCGCCTTCTTGTGCAGGGGCGTTCCCGTGAGGAATGCGGACGTGGCACCCACATGCCCCTTGGCCCCGGTCCCCAGGTTGGAGATCACCGAGACGTGCTGCTTCACCGGCGCGAGCGGCTGCAGAATACGAGAAAGCTGGTAGTCGCTACCCTCGCCGATCGGGTCCCAGTTCTGGGGGTAGACGCCATTGGGATGAAAGAGCGTGACCAGGCGAACGGGCGCCGTCGCGGTTTGTGAATGGGTCGCGCCGCGAGCCAGATTCGTGACTTCGAGGAACGGCAGGGCGATTGTGGCCCCAGCCCCCCTCAGCACAGCGCGTCTTGAGATCTGCTTGCCGCTCATGTGCACTATCCCCTGTCTGCGACTTTGGCATGCGGCCTGCCGTTGCAGACCGGTCTTCCAAGGCCAGTATTATCGGAGGCGCTCCCACACCTCCCCTGTGCGCGAGTTCGCGAGTTAAGGATACCGCATACCGGCGGCCATTGGGCTAATAGATGGCTGGCCGAACCTCCATACCGCACCAGATCCAAGAACCGCCTTCCGTAGGCCGAAGGTAGAGCGCTGGAAGCGTCCCGGCAGCTCGCCGCGGAGGCTGGTTGATGAATTGGGATTCTCCGCAAGGAGAGCTTGGGGAGCTCGCCCGTGATGTCACCTGCCAAGACAGACCGAGGTTCGCCGACAGGACCCTTGGAGGGATGTTGCCGGGGGCCTCAAGCTAGACAAAGGCATTCCCAGTGCACCAAACGACGTCCGACCGGCCATCCATCGGTGTTCAGCCGACGGCGCGGCTCCGGGCAGACGAAGTGGCTCATGCAATAATGCCCGTCTATTCCTGACAGGCATGCGGGTCAAGTTGGTTCGATGCGGAGAGCTGGTCACAAAGAGTGAACACGACGCGGCCACCAGGATCAGGGCCGGGTTGGGAAGGGTCAGGTCCCAGAATGGATCCTGGCTCCTACTAACGAACCTTAACTTCTCTTCGGACAACAAGCGCCAGTCCGACGAGATCGATATCGTTGCAGTCGGGCCTCAGGGCGTTCGCCTCATTGAGGTTAAGCACTGGAGCATCATTCATCGCCGGAGACATGAGCGCCGTCTTCAGCAGGCCGCGGAAACGCTGACGGGAAAGGCTAAGCGGGTTGGCGCGACCCTCCGGGAGCACGGCTTTGGCAAGGTCGGCCGAGTCAGCGGCGCGATCCTGCTGACGAAACCACCGTATCCCCGCGCCAGCGAAGGGACCATCGTCGTCCGGGGAGTGCAAGTCCACACGTTGGACGACTGGCGACGGGCCGTCGGAGTCGACGGGACACCCGTTCTCAGTCGATCGACCATCCTCGATATCGGCAGGTTTCTGGCGCCGGAGACCGGCCTTGCAGTGGACGGCAGACTCCGGCTCCCGGGCTACGAGGACCTCCAGTTCCGGCGGGGGGACAAGGATGGATTCCATCGTGTCTACGGCGGCGTGCGAACGCT
>JAJDWM010000216.1 GCA_022825595.1 Bryobacterales bacterium
CATCCACAGTAGAGACGGTCGGTCGCCCAGAGCCACCGGAAGCGGATTCGACGGCCAACGTGCCGCGTTGACACCCCGGCGGGCAGCGGGCTATTCTGGAACTTAGCGGACCAGCATGGCAAACCACAAGTCAGCGCTCAAGCGCATGCGCCAGACGGCCAAGAGAACCGCCCGCAATAGGGCTGCAAAGAGCCAGCTTCGCACCAAGCTCAAGCGGTACCGAGCAGCCCTAGCAAGTCACGAGGGTGCCCCGCCAGAGGAGCTGCTCCGGTCGACGGTCGGACTTGTGGACCGCTCGGTCCGCAAGGGTGTGCTGCACCGCAACAAGGGCAATCGGCTAAAGTCGTCGATCATGATCGCGGCGAACAAGGCGGCCCAGCCCGCCGGCAAGCCCGCCAAGGCGTAGCCCGAACGCTTCACTGCCACCACGGCGGCTAAGGGTCAGCCGGTCAACTTCATCACCAGCATCTCCATCAGGATGCGATCGTCGGGCCGAGGCGTGCGCAGACCCCGATCCACATCGAAAAGGGCCGTGAGCGCGCGTCGCAGCTGTTCGGCCTCATAGCGTCGGGCGACAAGGTCAATCTGCTTCGCCCTGGCGGGCCAGACACGGATCCCAAACTTCGCCAATCCCTGGCGAATCTGGGGCACGCCGCGAAGACTGAGCTCCTTGGCCGCAAGAGCCTGGCGAAGGAGCGCCGCCAACATGCTCACCTGCAAGCCCCAGTACACTCCGGCCTTAGCCATGGTGTCGAGCACGTCCAAGGCCCGTGCCCGGTCGCGGTCGGCTATCGCGTCGGAAAACTCGAACATGCCGCGCTGGCGCGCCTCCGGAACGAGCAGCGCGAGGTCGGCCGAGTCGATCTCGCGGTCAGGGCCGGCGAACAGCTGGAGCTTCTGCAGTTCACTCTCCAACCGGTACACATCCATGCCCAACAGCTCGACCAGTTCCACGAGGAGCGGTCTGGAGATCTTCAGGTTCAGCCGTTTCGCCAGCACACGACCCACGTAGAGGGCGTCGCCCTCGCCCAAGGCCCGGAAGTCCACACGTTCCGGGACGGCCGCATAGTACTTGGCTGCACGCTCCAGCCGTGACCTGCCATCGCGGTCTTCCCAGGCGTGCCCACCCGCCTGAAACACCAGGACGGTGTCGGACGTCGGGCGCCGAAAGTACTCCGCTAGCCGCGTCTGTTCTTGGCGGCCTCCGCGCGTATTCGCGTACTGCAGGGCGGCATCGGCGTTCTGAACCGCGATTATGCGGCGGCCGCCAAACAGGAGAGGCGCATCCGCCTCGTCTAGCACGTCGGTCAGACGGCACTCCTTCATGTTCAAGTCGACGAAGAAGCCCAGCGTCTCATCCGGTCCCAGCACGCCCTCTCGCAGGAAGGCCATACACCGGCTCTGGTAGAATGGCTCGGCCCCGAGGAACAGGTAGCCGCTGGCAGCCTCACCTTTCTTCTTGAGGTAGAGGCTCAGATCCCTAGGGCTCACATCCAAACCCTAACACCGGGAAGGGAACCATTACGGGAACACTCAGCATGCGCTTGCTTAGATTGATCGTCGCTGTCAATGCCCTTGCCTCCTTAGCCTTCGGGGGCGACTCCGCGGAATTCGCCGCGTGGGTCAGCAGCGAGTACCGCGTCAGGCCGAATCTAACCTACAAGACCGCCAGCAATGCCGAGCAGATGGTTGACGTCTACGCCCGGCGGAACACCGACGAAGCCCGACCGACGGTGATCTACATCCACGGCGGCGGATGGGTCGGCGGCTCCAAGGAGGCGAGCGTTCTCGCGATCGCTCCGTACTTGGAGATGGGCTTCAACGTCGTCAACGTGGCATACCGGCTGGGACGCGTCGCACGAGCCCCCGCCGCCGTGGAGGACTGCCGTTGTGCCCTCCGCTGGGTCTACCGCAATGCGGAGACATACGGCTTCGACACGTCGAGGCTGATCGTGACTGGCCACTCAGCGGGCGGGCACCTCTCGCTTACCACGGGCATGCTGCCCGCGGATGCGGGATTCGATGCCGAATGTCCCTCGCAAGACGAGCCGCAAGTGGCCGCGATCATCAACTGGTTCGGAATCACAGATGTGGCCGACCTAATGGCCGGCAAGCCCAACGCGAAGACCTACGCTGTTTCTTGGCTGGGAAGCCAACGCGACGGAGCGGAGATCGCGGCATCGGTCTCTCCGATCCACCACGTTCGGCGAGACCTGCCGCCCATCCTGACGATTCATGGGGACGATGACCAAATCGTGCCGTACTCTCACGCGGTCGAGCTGCATGAGCGGCTTGACGCAGCCGGCGCCAAGGGCGAACTGCTCACCATCCCCGGTGGCGGGCACGGAGGCTTCTCCGCCGCCGAGATCGCCCTCACGGACACGACGATCCGCGAATTTCTTGCCAAGCACGGCCTGATGCCGTAACGTCCCTCCGCCTCGCATTAGGAAGGGATGTTCGCCCGACGGCGCTGAAGGAGAGAGCACGGTCCGACGTTAAGCCCAGACCTCTCCGGCGTGACCGATCGAGCGCAGCGGTCAATCGCCGGCGCCGCACATTGGCAGACTTGCTCAGGAGCCGTCCAACGCCTCTCGGCAGTAGTGGCGCACGTATTCCTGAAGCCGAACGCGGAGGCGTCGCATCACCGGCCAGTCACTGCGACGAAGGTGGCGACCGCCGATTTGGCTGACCGGCACAAGCTCGCGCGTCGACGAGGTGATGAAGACCTCGTCTGCAGCGTAGAGGTCATCGATGCTGAGCACGCGCTCTTCGACGCCCTCGTTGAGTTCCTCCAGCATCACCTCGCGGGTCACTCCAGGAAGGGGCCCACACGACAATGGTGGCGTCAGGGTGGCGCCGTCCTGAACGGCAAAGATATTTGCCGACGTGCACTCGGCAACCTCGTCCCGTTCGTTGAGCAGGAGCGTATCGGCCATTCCTTGGCGGCGGGTGGTTTCGAACAGTGTCAGGTTGTGCGCCCACGATGCGGTCTTTGTGCCGGCGAATTGGGACCGCGCATGGCGACCCTCAGCCTGCAGGCCCAGCTTCACGGACGGTGGCCCGGTTGTGAGGTCGGCAGTGAACGCCAACAAGTCGGTCGGCCTGCCTGTGTCCGGCCCCTCGAACAGCCCGCCTGTGTTGCGGATAAAGTTGACACGCATCTTTGCCTCGGGACAGCGGTTGGCAGCCACAAGCTTCAGCAGAAGGTTTCTGACCGGTCCCAGTTCCTTGGGCAGTTCCACATGGAGTAGCGCCGCATCTCGCGTCAGTCGGGCCCAGTGGCGCTCGATCGCGAACGGCACGCCCCGGTAGATTCGGAGGGTTGTGAAGACGCCCCATCCCGTGAAGAGGCCGACTTGGCCAGGGCGCAGCGCCGCTGAACCGCTCGGGATCAGCTTCTCGTTGTGGAGCACAAGGTTGTGGATCACATGCTCATTATCGGGCGGCCCGCGCCGAGCTCGCTCGCGGCGCAAATCAGCACTAGACGGCGTAGAAGAGGCTGAGTCGGGAGAGCCCCAGCGCCTCCAAGCTCTTGCGTCGCATGAAGCCCCTCTCGAGGGTGGATAGCTGGTCAGAGCTCATCCTCCTCCGGTACGGCCGCAGCTGGCCGTCGAGATCCCGCCGGATCGCGAGCAGCTGGTCCTCGCTCAGCGAGAGTGTGGCGACTGCGACGACTCGGTCCTCCAGCGAGGCAAGGCGTTGCTCGACGGCCTCCAGGTCTTGGAGCTGGCCCGCAGATGCCTTCTCGGAGAGACTCCGCAGGGTCCTCGCCGCGTCCACGAACAGCTCCGAACCAATCCCGTGGGCTTCGGCCGCTTGCGACAGTTGCTCCGCTCGCTCGTCGAAGAACGACGCCAATTCCACCCCAGGCATGCCTTGGTTCGCTGTGGATGTGGCTGGGGGAGAGCCACGAGCAATGTCGCGGGCCGCAGCGTGGACTTCCTGCGTACAGTACGCCAGAGAATTCACCTTTGATCGTCGGCGGGACCTGCCGGCATTGAACTTCGCGAATTCCCGGTCTATGCCAATCAGCAAGGCCGCTAGCGGGAGGCCAGCAAACTTCCAGGACTCGACCAGCACCCAATCCAGAGGGGACATCATGAACATGCCGCTGTTCCGAGCGAGCCGGAAGCGGTCCTCAACCTCAGAGAAGTAGCTGAAGCGCTCTGCCGGCATGTCCCGCACAAGTCACAAGTGCA
>JAJDWM010000491.1 GCA_022825595.1 Bryobacterales bacterium
CCGCGGCTTCACCTACAAGTCCAAGAGCAACCAGCGTCGCCGGTGGGGTCACCGCCAGACGCTGGCCACCCTTGAGATCACCGACATCCAGAGGGGCTGATCCAAAATGTCCAAGACCAAGGGCGGGGGATCGACCCGCAATGGCCGCGACTCGAACGCGCAGCGTCTCGGCGTGAAGGTCTACGACGGCGGCCGGGTGCTGGCCGGAGCCATCATCGTTCGTCAGCGGGGCACAAGGATCCATCCGGGCACCAACGTCGGGCGGGGCGGCGACGACACGCTGTTCGCCACTGCCGACGGCGTGGTGCGCTTCGGGTCCCGGCGGGGTCGCAAACTGGTCGAGGTCGTTCCGGCCGAAGCCTGACGCTTTAGGCCGGGGCGTTCCGGCCGGCGGGTCCTGTCGTCGACCCCGGTCGACCGACAGGGCTTCGCCCTATCGTCGGTCGCCCGGGGCCGCCGCCACCCGCCGGCCTCGCGCTCGCGCCCTTCCTTCTGGGTTCTTGGGTCGGTCGGATCGATTGGGTCCTGCCGGGGAAGCCTGCGCTTAGTCTTTAGGGGTGTCCGGGTTTGTTGATGAGTGCAACTTGCACGTCACCGCGGGTGACGGGGGCGCTGGGTGCGTGGCCTTCCGCCGGGAGGCCCGGGTGGCCCGGGGCGGTCCGGCCGGGGGCGACGGCGGTCGGGGCGGTGAGGTCTGGCTGGTGGCCGACCGCAACGTCGCGTCGCTGTTGGCCTTCCGCGATCACCCGCACCGGCGGGCCTCGAACGGCACGCACGGCTCCGGCAACAATCGTCACGGGGCCCGGGGCGACGACCTGGACGTCAGAGTGCCGGTGGGGACGGTGGTGCTGGACCACGGCGACCGGTCGCAGCTTGCCGACCTGTCGGACCACGGCGAGCGCTGGCTGGCGGCCCAGGCCGGTGAGGGCGGCCGGGGCAACGCCCGCTTCCTGTCCAACCGGCGGCGGGCTCCGGCCTTCGCCGAGCAGGGCGAGTTCGGCGAACAGCGCTGGCTGCGCCTGGAGCTGAAGCTGCTGGCCGATGTGGCCATCGTCGGCTTTCCCAACGTGGGCAAGTCCACGTTCATCAGCCGGGTGTCGGCGGCCAAGCCCAAGATCGCCGACTACCCCTTCACCACCCTCGAGCCCAACCTCGGAGTGGTCCGGCTCGACGACACCTTCGAGATGGTCCTGGCCGACATCCCCGGCCTCATCGAGGGCGCCAGCGAGGGCCGCGGCCTGGGCCACCGCTTCCTGCGCCACGTCGAGCGCGCTCGGGTGCTGCTGGTGCTCATCGACTTGTGCGAGCTGGCCGGGTGCCCGCCCGACGAGCAGCTCTCAGTGCTGCTGCAGGAGCTGGGCCGGTACCGCCCGGAGCTGGTGGAGCGGCCCCGGCTGGTGGTGGGCAGCCGGGCCGACACCGCGCCCGGCGAGAGCTTCGGCGCTGCGGTCGGGCGCCTGTCGTCGGTCACCGGCGAGGGCGTGTCCGACGTGCTCGGCCAACTGTCCCGGATGGTGACCGAGGCCCGTGTCAGCGAGCCGGTCCTCGAGGCTCCCGTCGTGCACCGGCCCCTGCCGCACGCTTCGGAGGTCACGGTCACCCGTGAGAGCGACGGCGCCTGGAGCGTGCATGGGCGGGCCGCGGCGCGGTCGGTGGCCCTCAGCGACCTGACCGACCCCGGCGCGCAGGCCTACGTTCAGGACCGGCTGCGCAGCCTCGGAGTGGAGCGGGCTCTGGCCCGGGCCGGCGCGGCCACCGGCGACGAGGTCCGCATCGGCGACTTCAGCTTCACCTACGTCGATGACGCCGAGGCTGCCGTCGCCGGAGGGATGGGCGGGAGCGACCGGTGAGCACCGAGGCGGAGACCCGCACCATCGTGGCCAAGATCGGCACCTCGTCGATCACCGACGAGGCCGGGGCCATCGATCGCGCCCCGATCGAGAAGTTCTGCGACGAGGTGGCGGCCCTGCGGTCACAGGGCTGGCGGGTGGTGGTCGTGACCAGCGGCGCCATCGCGGCCGGGCTGCCCGAGTTGGGCATGGGCGGCGATCGGCGCCCGTCCAGCATGGAGACTCTGCAGGCGGTGGCCACCGTCGGCCAGAGCGCCCTGATGGGCATGTACCGCGAGGTGTTCTCCGGTCTGGGCGTGGTGGCCGGCCAGGTGCTGCTGGTGCCTCTGGACTTCGTGATCCGCACGCAGTACGTGCACGCCGGGACCACGCTGCGCAAGCTGCTGGACCTGGGTGTGGTGCCCGTCGTCAACGAGAACGACGCAGTGGCCGACGACGAGATCCGGTGGGGAGACAACGACCGGCTGGCCGCGCTGGTCGCGAACCTGGTCCAGGCCGACCTCCTCGTGTTGCTGACCGACACGGCGGGCGTCCTCACC
Source organism: Bryobacterales bacterium (assembly GCA_022825595.1). Taxonomy (GTDB): domain Bacteria; phylum Acidobacteriota; class Terriglobia; order Bryobacterales; family UBA6623; genus VXMF01. Next base: position 2,390 of record JAJDWM010000491.1, read on the forward strand.
TCCGATCCCCGCCGGGACTCCGAGGCGTCGCTCATCGAGGAGATCGTCGAGTTCGATCAGCACCTCCGGAGCCGGGTCGGGGGCGCAGGAACTGAGAGAGGCAGCGGCGGCATGGCGTCGAAGCTCACCGCAGCCAGGGTTGCGTCGCTGTCGGGGGTGCCCACGGTGATCGCCGACGCCAAGCGACCCGGCGTGCTCGCCGACGCCGCCGCTGGCGTGGTCGGGGTGGGCACGCTAGTGCGGGCCGCCGCCCAGCGGCTGCCGGCCCGCAAGCTGTGGATCGGCTTCGCGGTGGGCTCCCAGGGGGAGGTCGCAGTCGACTCCGGGGCCCGAGCCGCGCTCGAGCGGGGCAAGTCCCTGCTCGCCATCGGGGTGCGGTCCGTGTCGGGAACCTTCGACGCGGGCGCGCCGGTGGAGGTGCGCGAGGCGGGGGGCGAGGTGTTCGCCAAGGGCCTCGCCCGCCACAGCAGCGACGAGCTGCGCACCGCTGCCGGCCGTCGACGCGAGGAACTGCCCCCGGGCGCCCCCCACGTGGTGGTCCACGCCAACGACCTGGTGGTCCTACCCGGCTCCTGAGTCACACAGCCGCTGGCTACGATGGTCAGCGAACAGCCCCGGCATGGATGAGGCCAATGGCCGACAATACCGTTGACGACTCCCTGCATGTGCCCTCGTTGCGGATCGAGGGCTTCCGCGGCATCGACAGTCTTACCATAAACCGCCTCGGCCGAGTGACGCTGCTGGCGGGCCGGAACGGCACTGGCAAGACAACCGTGCTGGACGCAGTCCGCATCTTCGCCGACCGCGGCCATCTGTCATCGCTGACCGCGGTCCTTAACCGTAGTGAAGAGTATGCGGGCCGTGTGGACGGGGAGAAGGACATCACGGAGATCCCTGACTTCAAGGCGTTGTTCCATGGCAGGCAGCCAAAGACAGGCAGCTCGTTCACGATCGGCTACGCCCGTGACTCACAAGAACAGTTGGTCGTCGAGGTCTCCTCGACAGATGACATGCCAGAGAAGTGGATGTCAAGACTGGGCAAGCTTGCGATTGGCGGTCAGGTGCTCAGGATCACATTCAGTCAGTTCGAAGAGTTCTTGCCCGTGTTCGATGGAGACCTGGATGCCAGACGATGGAGATGGCCACGTCGCCTAGTCCCAGATGATGACGGAGGTCCTAAGACGCTGAGGGCCGAGGTGCTGGGTCCTGGTCTGCTCAACAACTTGGACCTGGATCAGCGGTGGGGAGAAATTGCGCTCACGGAGCAAGAGCCAGTAGCGCTTCGCGCCCTGAACCTAGCCGCGAGCCACCGCATCGGCGGTGTTGCGGTGGTCTCAGGCGGTACCCGTCCCCGTTCCCGCCGAGTCTTGGTCAAGCTGGAGGACGGCGAGAGGGTTCCCTTGCGGAGCCTCGGAGACGGTGCCGTGCGGTTGTTCGGTGTTGCGGTTGCGTTAGCGGGAGCGACTGGAGGCTTGCTGCTCATCGACGAGGCCGAGAACGGCATCCACCATTCGCTCCAGCATGCCTTTTGGCGTCTCGTGCTGCGTGCCGCGGCCGACAACAACGTGCAGGTCATCGCGACGACGCATGGTTGGGACTGCATCAGAGGGTTCGCGTCTGCTTCGAGCGAGAACGACGATGTGGAGGGCGTCGTGGTTCGCCTGGAGCAGGACAAGGGTGGTCTCCGGGCGGTGGAATACTCCGAAGAGGAACTTGAGACAGCCACGGGCCAGGGCATAGAGGTCAGGTGACGGCCCGGTGGCTCTGCCTGGTGAAACCTCTGACCGTGTGCTGCTCGTGGAGGGCCAGGATGACGAGCATGTCGTCGGGCATCTATGTACTCAATCGGGTTTGGCGCGCAACTTCGACATCGTCCCGAAGGGCGGATTCCCCGAAGTCTTGAAGAGTATTCCCGTCGAGTTGGCCGTGTCGGGCCGGTCGGCTCTGGGAGTAGTCGTAGACACCAATGACAACCCAGAGGCTCGCTGGCAGGCAGTTCGTGATCGTTTCAAACGCCGGGACATTGTCTTGCCGAGCCACCCCGATCCCGAGGGTGTCGTGTTGGAGGGCCGACCGCGTGTCGGAGTGTGGCTCATGCCTGACAATCAGAGTCCGGGCCAGCTTGAGGATCTGGTAGCCACCATGATCCCTGCGGAGGACGTCGTATGGCGACTCGCCCAGGAGTTCGTTGACCGCATCCCTGAGCCAGAGCGATCCAGTCCGACCATCAAGGTGCAGGTGCATACGTGGCTCGCCGCTCGGGCGGAGGCGCGCCCCATGGGCTCGGCAATCGGAACGGGGCACCTGGAAGCTACGTCGCCAGCGGCAATTAGCTTTATCAATTGGCTCCAGCACCTGTTCCACGAGTCGGGGGCAGGCGGCCCCCAGCCAGTGCACACAACGACCTAGTGCTAGTGCTGGCTCCTGGGGAGGGGAGAGTTGGCCACGCTTTCGTTCGCGGAGACCGGCCAGCGGGAGTGACCCGCAGTAGCTTCAGTCACCGCTTGTCACATCCGTAGTGATATTGTGAGACAATCACATGTATATAGCTTATTTATCACGTTAAATAGCTCATCGAGGACGAGAGGATTGAGCTGTGGCGACAGCGACGCAATTGCGCGGGCAGGGCGAGACGAAGACTCCAGCCAGGCCGCGAGGCCCACGTCTCGCCCTCGTTGATCCGGCAAACTTCCTTCTGGCCACGCGCGACACCGGCTACAAATCGACAGCGCTCGCGCTTGCCGAGTTGATCGACAACTCACTTCAGGCTGGCGCAACCGAAGTAGGCGTAGAGGTCGTATCCGCTCGGCATGGCACCTTTCCGATCGAGATCAGCGTGTCGGATAACGGGCGTGGGATGGGGCCGCACACGCTTGCTGCAGCCCTGACGTTTGGTGGCTCGACCAGATTTGGCGACAGATCGTCGCTCGGGCGCTATGGAATGGGACTGCCGAATGGTGCTCTCAGCCGAGCGCGGCGCGTCGAGGTCTATTCGTGGACTGGAGCGTCTGTGTGGATGAGCCGCCTCGACGTTGAGGAGATCGTGCGGCGGCGGCGCCGAACGCTTCCACCCGTCACAGAGGTCGATGATCCGCCGTTCGTTCCCTCAGCCGAAAGTGGAACGGTCGTCCGGCTACTGCGATGCGATCGCCTAGAGCACAAGCGAGTTTCAACTGTTGTCCGACACCTCTCGGCCGAACTTGGCCGCATCTACCGCGATTTCATCAGGAAGGGCTGTGCTCTAACGGTCAATGGCTCACGTGTTGCACCGAGCGATCCGCTCATGCTTGACGATCCAGGTCGATCGGCGGGGGCTCGCCAATTCGGCGACACGCTCGTCTACCGGGTCGCCGGGGCTGACGGTGAAGGCCAGATCGAGGTGCGCTTCAGCGAACTCCCAGTCGAACGGTGGCACGGCCTCGCGTCGTCGGAGAAGCGTCGACTCGGCATCACCAATGCCCCTCCGGTGTCAGTGCTGCGGGCGGACCGCGAGATTGACCGTGGTTGGTTCTTCATGGGGACGAAGCGCCGTGAGAACTACGACGACTGGTGGCGTTGTGAGGTCCGGTTTGAGCCTGTGCTGGACGAACTATTCGGCATTACCCACGCCAAGCAGGCAATTGCTCCAACGAGTGAGCTTCTTGATCTTCTCGCTTCGGACCTTGAACCGATTGGACGTGCCCTCAACGGCCGCGTTCGACGCCGGTTCGAGCTTCTCAAGGTCTCAACACCCCTCGGTAACGCCGAGCGCCTAGCGGCGCGGGCGGAGAACGGTCTGCCTCCGCTGCCCCGCAACCCTGAACCAGTTCCGCCTGAACTCGAGAGCGTTGTGGCATCCTGCGAGCCGACGCGCTCCGGCGATCACCCGTATCGGGTTGTCGTTAGCGAGTTACCGACCACGGCAGCATTCGAGACAATCGTCCAGCAGGGCACGCTGATCGTCGCACTCAATAGTCGGCATCCTCTATACCGCGACCTGTATGCACCACTTGCTGCGAGTGAGGACAGTGGCAACCAAGATGTCGCCATGCACGTGGCGCTAACAGTCCTTGCTGCCGCCCGAGCTGAATGGCTTGACCCCCGAAGGGCAGGTCGTGCGGCTCGTCGGCGCTTCAGGCAGTCCTGGTCCGACGTGTTGGCGAGCTTCTTCAACGTCCAGCCATGAGCGACACCTGGCACTCGCTCGCCGTCCCACCCGCAGCTACTAGCTCCATCCGGCGGGCCTTCTTCGCCGCTGCTGCTGAAGTCGCTGAATCGCCCGCGACAGACCGGAGACGGGTGGTCGGTGACCCGGCTATGGATGCTGCCCTCAGCGTTCTTGGGGATCTAGTCGCCCAAGGCTGGTGCCTCCGGGTCCATGGAGGAAGCCTCTCGGTGCGACCGCCGACGGTTGAAGCGGACCCGATTGCGGAGAAGGAGCGGGTCCGACGCCAGGAACTCCTAAAGCGCGATGAGCAACTCGAAACTCCTTCCGTCCGACGGTTCATCGAGCGGATGGAGCGTCCTCGCGAATACGGCGGCAGATTTGTGTCGATCTTCAGCCTGATGCGGGATGGGGCTGAACTCGCGGCCTCTCTCCGCTTGAAGGGCGCCAACGCCGAGGCCATAGACCCCTACGTCCAAGTGATTTCCAGTGGCGACCGGTGCGAACACACTGGTCTGCGGCTACTCGACGTCTGGCGTTACTTCCGCCACACCTGGACCAATCAGCTAACCAGTACACCGGGACGTACGATGTTAATTCTGGTGCGAGATCGCGCTGCTCCGTATCATCCTGTGATCGGAATCGCCGCCATTGGTAGTGCAATTGTCCAGATTGCCAAGCGCGACGACTGGATCGGATGGCAACCGCAGGACGTCGTACGACAGTTGGAAGAGAAACCCAGTCTCATGTGGGCCAGATGGTTGATTCGCCGAATGGAGGAGTGTCTGGACGGAATCCACTTGGTCGACCTGATCGAGGATGGCTTGTATTGGCCACGCTTGTGGGACGAGCCGAGTGAGGATTCCATCGACAAGCTCAAGAAGGAAGCGAGCGAGCGGCGAAGGGACCACGAACGGTTCGCTCGAAGGTCGGACTTCACGGGCCTCGATGACTCAGCCGGTGCCGATGCATGGGTAGAGCGAGCCGAAGCGGACCTCTTCAGGAGCAAGCGGTGCTTGGCCTTGGCCGAGTTGCTTCGTGCGCGACGAGCGTTGATTCCTCACCTAACTCCGAGGCCGACGCGGTCAGGGTTGCAATCCGCGCTTGGAGATCGTGGTGCACGTCGCGCCATTCTCGTGATTCTGCGCCGAGCCAAGGCCGACGCTGTAGGTACGGAGATTGCTGACCTCACAGTGTGCGGAGCTATCGCTCCGTATAACGCCCTCGTCGGCGGGAAGTTGGTCAGCATGCTCGCGGTGAGCCCCACAGTCGTCCGCGAGTACCACAAGCGCTACTCCAGTTATGCCAGCCAAATTGCTTCGTCCCTTGCCGGCAAGCCGGTGCGCAGGCGCTCGAACCTCGTCTACGTCGGGACGACATCCCTGTATGGGTCTAGCGCTAGCCAGTACAACCGGCTCAAGCTTCCTGCCGACGTACTTGACACTCGAGAGGAGATTGTCTTCAGGCGGCTCGGACAATCCCGATCATTCGGCACATCGCACTTGTCGGCAGGGTCCGTGCAGGCTCTTGTGCGCCTGGCAGAACAGAGCCGAACCGGGGCAAGAATAAACAGCATCTTCGGGGAGGGAGTGAATCCGAAGCTCCGGAAGATCCGCGATGGGCTCGACATACTCGGCTGGCCATCGGATGAACTGCTTCGACACCGCCGCCCGCGGATCGTCTATGGAGTCGCGCTTGTCGGCAACCTGCTCCCGTATCTGCTCGGGATCGACCGAGAACCGCACTACCTGTTCCGTCGCAACGTCGCCAATGACACTGCACGAATATGCAACTGGTGGTATGAGCGCTGGCTTCGTAAGAGGCTTCTCTCAGAGGAGGTTCTAGAGGCGCTCGAGCGCCATCGTCTCGACCGGCCTGTGCGACACGGGGCGCGGGTAACGCTGCCGGACACGCATGATTCAGCCGATGGCTGAATCATGCACTCGGCGTTGTGATGCTGCTCATGGGGCCAAAGACCTCTGAGTGCTGCGTCAGAGTCAGGATCAGACCGTCCAGATCCTCAGCCTCGGCTACTACGAGATCCAGGATTCGCATCTCGCGATCCAGTTCGAACACTGCATCCTCGGTGCTTGTGCGTAGCAGGACCGCCGTGCCATCAGGTACGAGTGTTCCGTTCCAACTGGAAGGGCCGTGCCTTGACAGCACCCTCACCGCTGCATCCGTGATGACGGAACCGGGATCCCGACTCACGAATGTCGACTCCCAGTACTCATCACACAGCTGCCGAACCGGACAGTGCCAGCAGTGGACGCCAGGCGATGCTGGGGGCCGTCTCTTTCGTACTAGATCGTCGGCAGTCAGGATCTCTTCTCGCAACCCGATTCGTAGTGCTTCCCAATCGTCGGGTAGCGCCACTGCCCTGACATCATCGACGTATCCGAGCGTGAGCGAGCGGATCGGCCGACCATCTGGGTTCGCGACATCGTCTAGCAGCCAGAGCAAGCCATAGAGCTGAAGTTGTCGCTCATGACGCTCGGAGTGGCTACCGGTCTTGAAGTCGACGATGTCTGCGTGTTCCGGATAGACAGCGACCAAGTCGACGCGTCCCGTGAACCGATCTTCACGAGCACAGAGCGTCGCTTCAGGGTGCGTACCAACGGTGAGTCGTCCGTCGAAGCGGTGCTCGGCGTGTCGGACTCTGTCAGTCCCCGGCTTTCGGAGTGATAGCGGGCTCCGAGAGACAAGCGTCTGGATCGCTCGCCGCATCTCTGTCAAGCGGCTACTAGCACGCTGACGAAGGCGATCGACTCGGGGCAACATGCGAGGATTCAGCTCCAGCTTCCCCAATTGCTCGTTGAGCGCATGTGTGGCGATCTCGCTATAGCCACCCAGACAACGGATGACCTCAACAGCTCTCGCATCGGCAAGCGAGTCGCAACCGACCTGATTGAGTTCGCGCAGCACGACTTCAACGCCCTCATGTATGGCCGTCCCGAGGAGGGCGGCCTCACTAACGCGCTCCGGGTAGCCCGGGCGATCCCAGAGATCCGGATACGACGCTCGGCTCAGCGCGTACCGCCTCGGACATAGGGCGACTTCGTCAAGCGCGGAGAAGCTCCAGAATTTCGGAGGCTCAGGCCAGATTCCCGTAATCCCTACTGCAGTCCCAAAGGAGTCCGCATCCGTCATCGGCCGAGTGCTGTAAGGACCGATTGGCTGGCCCGAGGAAGATTCCGCGTGGTCAGGATCTCGTTGACAAGGTGGACCGGCACGGTGGTGCTGAACTCGGCAGCTTCTCGCAGCCGCTCCTCGGCTGCGAGACCCGGCGTCAGAGGAGGATGCACGCCGACGATCAGATCCCCTGCTGCGTGGTGGGCGAGGATCGGTGCCTCAAGACCTCCGATGCCCGGTATCTCCACGACGGCGTCTCGGGCGAACTCGACTCCCTTGGTCCCCATACGCTCAAGGTCGGCGAATAGACGATCTGTAGAGGACTTGAGCCGAGCCTTGTCGAGCGAGGGTTCAGTGCCGTAGAGCAGGTAGCGGAGGAGACTCGCACCGACGTGTCGATCGAGGAGATCGTGCTCGAAGCGATTCTTGAAGCTCCGAAGGCACCGGTAGCACGAGTGGTCACAATTCGACGGGCATTCTTGCAGCAGCAGGAGTGCGTCCTCGAAGACCTGCCGCCCCATATCCCCGATCCGCTGGGAGAATCCGGCACCCCCTGCGAGCGTGTCGTAGATGTAGACCTCAGCTTCAAGGCCAGCATGTCCGCCGGGCGTGAGTGCCGGGCGGTACTCGGCCTGCAGCTCGGCTCGTTCGATCTCAAGAGCCTGTGAAGCAGAAATCGTCAACGCCTCTGCCAGTGTGCGGAGGGCGACATCGGTCGCGAGGTACCCGGGCTGAAGTGTTACCGGGCTCGAAGCCTGTAGCCCAATGAGGAGAACATCCGAGATGAAATCCGTGCCGAGTACGAGCCCGGACGTGGCTGCGGACCCCGGGCAGGTGGGCTGACGATCGTCCGGGTATGGCTTTGGGTGCTCGCCCGATTGGTGGCTCGACGGGTGGGCTGTCGGTCCGATGCCTCCGCATCGTCTGCAGTAGGTGTAGCCCTCTCGTCTGGGACCGCTGTTCGTGACGAGCAGGTGGGTGCGGTGAAAGTACTTCCTGAGCCGTGGGGTGATCGCTTGCCAACGCTCTGGGTCAGCCGGACCCTCCGCGACGAGCCTCGCGCGAGTCGCGTGGCTCTTTTCTGGCTGGTCCTCGGGTGATGTCCCCTCCTCTAGGGCGTGCGGATGAGCGAAACCTGGTGGCGTCATCCAGTTCTTGGCAGGTCCGAACGTCCCTTCACTGCCGCAGGCTGGGCAGTTGCGCTTCTCGCCGCGGTCGGCGGCGTCAAGCCTTGAAGTCGCTGCATGTCGGCAGATGCTGCATTCGAAGTACAGACGGCGTTGCTGCCAGGCCTCAAGACGATCGGATGGCATCGGCGAGTAGAGCGCACCGGATCTCCAGAGTTTCCCGTCGATCCATACCTCCTTGCCTGGCGCGTATTGCGTGAGGGCTACCGGCAGCCCTTGGCTCGGTGCGTAGTCGAACACCGGCCGAAACCGGCTCGACCGGTTGCGGTCGAAGACGTGGAAGGACACAACGTCAGTTGGGAAGGCGTATCGCGGAAGAACGCCCTTGTAGAGCAGGCGATCAAGCAGGTTTGTCGCGGACCGGGCCGCCGTGCTGGGCTCCTCGTCGACTTCGGCAGGAGCCTCAACCAGCACTTCGTTGTCCTGACCGTCGTCTACTCCGGGTACGTCCGTGCGCGCCAATACGCCGTCGGATTCGCCATCTGCTGCGTCGTCCGTCGGCAAAGCAAGGTCGACGACCCGCAGGGTCTCGGGCACCAACTGTTCGAGCAGGTCCTCACGGTCTTTCTTCGTTAGAG
>JAJDWM010000255.1 GCA_022825595.1 Bryobacterales bacterium
ATTCGGGCACGCAGTTGTGGCATCAACACGTGATGAACGTCCTGCGTCGTAGCTTCCGATCGTTGAGTCGGCAACCGCTCCTGTTCAGTGCTTCCGTTGCGACCCTTGCACTTGGCCTTGCTGTTTGCCTGGTCGGCGTGAGTCTGCTGGAGTCAATCCTGTTACAGCCTCTCCCTTATCCCGATCCAGATCGATTGGTGACGGTTTGGAGCGTCGAGCGCAACAACCCAAGTCGACAGCTGCCCGTTTCGAGGCGGATGTTCGACGAATCTCGGAGTTCTTCCCGGTTGTTTTCTCAGCTGGGCGCCGCTCGGGACTGGTCATTTGTCGTTCCGGCTCCCGACGGTCCTGAGCAGTTCGGTGGGGCACTCGTCAGTGAGGACTTCTTCACAGTTCTCGGAGCACCCTTGGCAGCCGGAAGGCTATTCGCACTTGAGGACCTTGCCGGTGATATCCCAACAGCTGCGATCCTCAGCCACCGGATTTGGCAGGACTTGTTCGGCGGAGATCGTAGTGCTATCGGTAAACCTATCGTACTAGATCAGCGCCAGTTCACGATTGTTGGAATTCTGGCAGATAGCTTCTCGTTTCTTCCATGGCCGGACTCAGACATATGGGTCCCGTTGAACCTTGACCCCGACCAAAAGAGATTCCCCGATCTAGGAAACCTCTGGGTTGTCGGTAGGCTCAGTTCCTCCGTGTCGCTTCCCGAAGCCGAAACCGAAATGGACCTGTTCGCCGCCCGCGTCGCCGAGTTCGCACGGGCAGAGAACAAGGACCTCGAGGCACGTGTCGTACCTCTTCACGAGCATTTTGTAGGCGGCTCGAGATCTTCGCTGCTCGTCGTGTGGGTTGCCACCGTGCTCGTATTGTTGATTGGCTGCTGCAACGTTGTCGGATTGCTCGTCGCCCGATGGCTTTCCCAGCAAAGGGAATTCGCTATCCGGGCCGCCATAGGAGCCTCTCCGTCCCAATTGGTACTGGGGATCGTGTACGACGTGTTCTGGATCGTCGCTCTCGGAGCTGGAGCGGGGCTTCTGCTAGCCGGCGTCCTGATCGACGTCATCGTAGCTTTGAACCCGACCTTGTTTCCTCGGATTCAAGAGGTCGGAGTCAATTGGGCCGGCGCATCCTTTACCGTGATCCTGTGTATAACGGCGATTGTTGGGATTGGCCTGCCTAGCATATTGGGAACCGTGAGAGTTCGAGTTGCGGAAGGACTCAAACTCCAGCGATCTGAAAGCGCGAGGCCAGGCCGTAAGTGGCGTGGGCTGGACACGTTGGTCGCACTGGAGGCCGCTCTCGCATTCGCTATGGTCACCGTGACCTTGCTGAAGTTTCAGACCGTGTTCCGTATGCAATCATTCGACCTTGGTTTCAACACCTCGGGAGTGCTCACGGGGCGCCTTCCATTTTCCATCTCGGACTATCCCACAGAGGACAATCTGCACACTCACTACAGGTCCATCATCGCTAGGCTGTCCGCACAACCCGGCGTGAGCCATGTCGGAGCGAGTACGTCTCTTCCCCTAAGCGGGGTGCGAGAGACAGTTCCGGTTTCCGTAGACAACGCTGATCCGACCAGCTTTCCTTACGCGCAAGTCAGTGCTGGGTATTTCGGAACGATGCAGGTCTCTGTACTACGAGGACGCGAGTTCACGGAAGCCGACGACAAGGGGAGTCCACCGGTCGCTGTCGTTGATGCGGCATTCGCTCAGTCCCACTTTGGCGGCGAAGACCCGATCGGCAAGCTGATCGAAGTCGGCAACGCACCGAGGACCAATTGCGAAATCGTAGGTGTAGTCGGCGATGTCCGGCAATTTGGGCCGCGGAGTGCTCACGAGCCCATGGTCTATTTTCCCTTCTTGCAGAGGACTCGGTGGAACTCGTTCATTGTCTTGAGAGCGAGGTCTCCTTCAATCGCCCTCCTGTCCGACTCCCTCCGTCATGCGGTTTCGGCGATTGACAAGATGCAGCTCGTCGCAGACGTGCGTACCATGCAAGACAGGCTCGGTGCCAGGCTTCGTCGGCCCAAGTTCACACTCATCCTATTCGCTTGGTTCGGGTTCGTGGCACTCGGGCTTGGGATGGTCGGCGTCTATTCGGTGACAAGCTTCGTGACCCGCCGCCAGTCGAAGGACCACGGTGTGCAGCTCGCATTAGGAGCGCCACCGGGACGACTCGCACGGGCGGTCGTCATCCGCGGTATTCGCCCCGTGCTTGTCGGACTGCTGGGAGGACTGGCTATCGCAGTTTCATTCGGCCGCCTGCTCGAGAGCCAACTCTTCGGCGTGTCGCCGTTGGATCCGACTGCGTTCGCTGCGGGACTGCTGATTCTCATCTTGGCCGGCGTTGCAGGTAGCTACTTGCCAGCGCGGTGGGCCACTCAAGTTGATCCGCTCCAAGCCATCCGAACGGAGTGAGTTGATTGGGGGACGAAGCGTTACGCGCGTACCGGTCGGCTGGCGGCGCGCCTCCAAGACCCTCGCCACAGCCTGCAGCATCGGCCTCTCAAGAGTGCCTATGTTCGCGTTGATTGGAGCGGACGCGTGGGATCTCTCTCGTCTCAGGGCACTTGCGTGGCACTGATCTTTGCCTCTGCTGCCATTGCAGTCTCCTTCAGTAGTGCCGCGTCATGTTGGTCTTCCCGTGATGTCCGGCAGACCCAGACTGGTGTCCGGGACAGCGGTCTGCGCAAGACCCGGGTGCACTTGCCTTCTCGTCACCGATAGCGGCTCGGAGGATGCTGAGCCTCGAAGGATGCCGACGGAGGCCATTTCCCTAGTCGAGGATCTTTCCGTCGAACAGGCGTACCACTCGTCCCGCATGGGCCTCGAACCGCGGGTCATGGGTCACCATACAGATAGTCGCTCCCCCTTGATGGACATCGTTCAGCAGGTCCATTACGGCCTCGCCGTTCTTCGAGTCCAGATTCCCTGTCGGCTCATCTGCCAGCAGCACCGAAGGATCGCCACCAAGAGCCCTCGCTACCGCGACTCTCTGCTGCTGCCCCCCTGACAGTTGCGACGGGAAGTGCTTCATACGGTGCGCCATTCCAACCCGGTCCAAGGCCTCCTCGACCCGCTTCTTGCGCTCCGACGACGCCATCCCTCTGTACGTCAGCGGCAGTTCGACATTCTCGAACACCGTTAGGTCTCCGATCAGGTTGAACGCTTGGAAGATGAAGCCGATCTGGCGGTTCCGGATGCGGGCCCTCTGCCTTGCCTTCAGGTCTGCAACCGGCTTGCCATCCAGCAAGTACACGCCGGTCGTCGGGGTGTCGAGCAGACCTAAGATCGACAGCAGCGTCGACTTGCCGCAGCCTGAGGGCCCAGAGATCGCGACGTATTCGCCGTGGCGGATCTCGAGATCGACTCCTGACAGCGCATGCGTCTCGACCTCGTCCGTGTAGAAGACCTTCGACACGCCTTTCAGACGTACCAGCGGAATGCCGTTCGGCGATTCTGTCATCGCTTGGTCTGCTCCTTGGGTGGCTTGCACGCTCACTTCCTTCTCGAACCGATTCCTGTCGTAGCCGTCCTAGGCCGACATGTCGCACCGGACTACCGCATCGCCGTAGCTGGGCCTCGCACGCAGTTCGGTCATGCTCACAGAGACTCTAGCAATCGCCACTTGAAGGCGCGATGCATGCGTTTGCTCCTCTTCCAGCCTAGTGAGACCCAACATGCGCTCCTCTCCGAGCGTGGATCGGGCGGCACCCCCCGAATCCTTGGGACGACATCGCAGCCTCCGCAGGAGGGGACCCACGCACGTCGAAGCCCGGTTGCCGATCGAGCCCACTTCGCAGGCTCTGGAACAGTAGGCCGGCGAGGACCAGTCGCGTCACGTTCAGGGCAGCCTGTCCCGCCACCGAAATACCCGCCGCTCGCGGCCTAGCTCTTGTTCGAGCCCTTCGGTCCAACCAGAGCCCATTGTGTTCTGATGCCTTACTGCTAACTGTGTGGCGGCGGCTATGCCCCCCCGCGCAAGGAAGTCGGAAGCTAAGATACCTGATGAATTGCGGTACACGTAGGCAGACTATCGGATGGACAAGCCGCGCATAGGATACGCCAAGCGGAAGCGCGCGCAACGGATCACCGCCGCGTCCATTACGGGGGTCGCAATCCTGGCTGTGGCTTGGGCCGTATCTCGCATCGAGCCAGCGGCACCGCGCGTGGATGCTGCGGTTGTCTTCACGGACACGGTCAAGCGCGGTGACATGCTGCGGCAGGTTCGCGGTATCGGCACTCTGGTGCCCGAGACCGTGGTCGTGATCGCGGCGAGTGATGAGGGCCGCATCGAACGGCGCTTTGTCCAGCCCGGTCAGCCGGTAGATCCGGGCACGGTTCTGCTGGAACTCAGCAGCCCGCAAGTCGAACAGGAATACCTAGACGCCGCGGCACAGCTGAGAGAGGCCCAGGCCGAGTTGGCGAATCTGCACGCGCAACTCGAGGACCAGCGCCTCACTCAAGAGTCGGTCACGGCCGACATCGAGGGACAGTACCTGCAAGCCAAGGCCCAGCACGATGCCGACCTCGAGCTGTCCAAGTCCGGCCTAACGGACCAAGTCACCCTCATGAAGTCACGGGTGGCCATGGAACAGCTGCAGAAGCGGTTTGAACTTGAACGGGCTCGCGAAGACGCCCGCAAGCCATCTGTGGACGCGCAACTGGCGGCCCAGCGGGCCCGGATTGAGCAGATGGAAGCGCTTTACGCGCTCCGCCAGGACAAGGTCGACCGTCTCAGCGTTAGGGCCGGGATGCACGGGGTTCTCCAGCTCATGGACGTTGAGGTCGGGCAGCTGGTAGCCCCGGGTGACGAGTTGGCTCGTGTCTCTGACCCGACGCACCTTAAAGCGGAGCTCAAAATCCCCGAAACGCTGGTCAATGACGTTGCGGTTGGGCAGCGCGCGGAGGTCGACACCCGGAACGGCGTGATTGAGGGCGAGGTTTCACGCATCGATCCAGCCGCGATCGAAGGAACCGTGCTTGTAGACATCCGGCTGCTCGGCGAAATGCCTCGCGGCGCCCGGCCCGACCTGAGCGTAGACGGGACGATCGAACTTGAACGGCTCGAGAATGTGCTCCACGTGGGTCGCCCCATCCATGCTAGGGAGGACAGCCTCATGGGCCTCTTCAGGCTGGAGGGCGACCAGACGCATGCCTCGCGCGTGCAGGTGCAGGTAGGCAAGGTCTCGGTGAGCACGATCGAGATTCGCTCGGGGCTGCGAGAGAGCGACAAGGTCGTCCTATCCGATATGTCAGCGTGGGACGCCTATGACAGGATCCGGCTCGAATAGGGAATCTGACCGCAGTACAAGGACAAGGCAAGTCAAGCAGTGGCAGAATCGGCGAGCGTCCGAGCATGACTGGACCAGCAAGAATCCGTGTCGATGGTGTTCTTCACTCATGAGGACGAGACGACCGTGGTCTCCGGTATCGATCCCGCACTCCGTGATGGCGAGTCCATGGCGATCTCAGGCCTTTCTGACTTCGGCAAGGAGACTTTGCCGTCAAGCTTCGACGGCTCGACGCCCCAACTTCGAGAGCGTAGCTGCTCAACGATGAGCCCGTCGCGAACCTGAAAGCGACTCACTGGGCCTGCGCCCGGAACCGGCAGATCGACGCCATCTTCCAAGCGATCAACATGCCTGACGACATGACGGTCCTCGAGAATGTCGAACTCCCGCCAACGTTCCGGGGATGAAAGCCTCCGACCGCAACAACTGGCTGTAGAGAGTCTTCGGACACATCGGGACGGTGCACCGAATGCTACACAGTCCGTCGCAGTTGTCGGGCCGTCACCAGACGGTGCTAGTGGCCTTCCCCCTCGCCGGCGAGCATTCGGTCCTGCTCACGGACGACCCGACTGGGAAGCTCGACTCGAAGAATGGCACGGCTGTAATCGAGCTCTTACGGAATGTCCGCCAAGGGGGCGCCACCATCTGCATGGCGACGTGAGAATGGCGACTTGACACCTGCGCAGAGCCAGTAGGACGCGACTCGACGGGAGGACTGCCGATCACAGCAGTGACGTGCCAGTCCGCCCGACAGGAGAATCGCTGGGGTCCGATGCTTCCACGCGGAGAGCCTTGGCCAGCCATGGCCTGCGGCTCCGGCCCGCGGGGTCTCGACCCTGCCTGACGACGAGCGCTCAGGCAACATCGATAGATCGTCAGGTTCGAATGGGCGGTGATCCGCTTTCGCATGTTGGAGTGATTTGGACGGAACGGCACCTATAATCGACATGCAACCCGAGGAGGGATCCACATGAACCGAAGGGCATTTGTGGCCGGGACTGCGCTGGGAGCAGCCGGCACAGCCTGCGCGGAGCAGCCGGAACCGGTACGAAAGACCTATCCGCCGATGCGCATGCACGTGGGGACGCAGCGGAGTCCCACCAACCGAGAAATCCTGCAGTTCCTCAAGCGTCACGGCGTCAACAACTGCTGTGGCTACCCTCCGGACCCCGGTGAGAGGGGTTACTGGCTGCGCGAGGAACTGGAAGCAACGCGCGAGCTCTGCGAGTCCGAAGGTGTCTCGCTGGACATGGTGGCCCTGCCGTTCCTGGCCTCATCGCACATTGACCGGGAGAAGCGCGGAGCGATCATGCTCGGCCAGTCACCGGAGCGCGACCAGGACATCGACGACATCCACAAGATGATCCAAGCGTGCGCCGAGGTGGGGATTCCCGCGGTCAAGTACAACATGAGCATCCTAGGCGTGCTGCGGACAGAGCCGACTCCGGGCCGGGGTGGTTCGAGCTACTCCACCTGGCGACTGGACGAAGCCGTGCCCGATCCTCCGCTCACCCGTGCCGGCCGGGTGGACGAGGACGCGGCGTGGGAGCGGATCACCTACTTCCTAGACCGGGTCATCCCGGTGGCCAACGAGTACAAGATCCGCGCGGCATGCCACCCACACGACCCGGGCGTCCCGCCTGAAGGCTACCAAGGCGTGGTGCGTGTTCTGGGAACGCCAGAGGGCCTGTACAAGTTCATGCGAATCCAGGAGAGCCCCTACCACGGCTTCAACCTATGTTTAGGCACTACGTCCGAAATGCTCCAAGACCCCGCCACGGAGATCCATGATGTGATCCGCAAGATCGGCGGCGAGCAGAAGATCTTCAACATCCACTTCCGGAACATCGTCGGGAAGCGGGACAGTTTCCAAGAGGTCTACCCGGACGAAGGGGACTTGGACATGGTCGAAGTGGCACGAACGCTGTGGGAGGTCGACTACCCCTACATGCTCATGCCGGACCACATGCCACGGCATCCCGACGACCCCAACAGGCGCCAGGCGTTCGCCTACGGCTTCGGATACATAAAGGGCATCCTGCAGACCCTTCGCAGCGCGGCCTGATCACGACCGCGCAGGCTCGACGACCTGCCCACGGGCCGAGGAATTCCCGGGAATACGCTGTGCTAAGTTCAGACCTGTAGCTACTCGAATGGGATCCGTACCGGCAGTCAGCATATCCGGGTGCACCTTCAGCTACGGGCGGAAACCTGCCTTGGACAGCGTGAGCCTCTCGGTTAGCCAAGGCAGTATCTTCGGAATTCTCGGCCCAAACGGGAGCGGCAAGACGACCCTCTTCCGGATACTCGCCACGCTGCTGCCGCCGAGAGGAGGAGAAGCGCGGATCTTCGGAATCGACGTTAAGGAGCGGCCGATGGAAGCGCGGCGCTTGATGGGGGTGGTGTTCCAGGCGCAGAGCTTGGACCCGCGACTTTCGGTCCGCGAGAATCTGACCCATCACGGCCACCTCCATGGCCTGCACGGGAACCGGCTCGCGCGTCGGATCCCGCAGGCGCTTGAGAAAGTCGGAATTGCGGACCGCAGCCGAGACCGCGTCGCGACTCTCTCAGGTGGGCTGCGGAGGAGAGTCGATCTGGCAAAGGTCCTGCTCCACAGTCCGAGGCTGCTGCTGCTCGACGAGCCGAGCACCGGTGTTGACCCTGCCGCGCGCCGCACCTTCTGGGATCACCTTGAGCAGCTCCGCCGCTCCGATGGTGTTACCGTCCTGCTGACCACCCACCTCTTGGAGGAAGCAGACCGCTGTGACGAAGTGGCCATATTTGACCGCGGACGGTTGGTGCAGCAGGGCGAGCCCGGGGCGCTGAAGTCCGAGATCGGTGGCGAAGTCGTGACGCTGAAGGCCGCGGAGGCCGGAGAGATCGCCGACGTGCTCTCCTCCGAATTCGCAGTAGGAGACGCAAGGATCAACGGGAGCGAGGTCCGCTTCGAGCACCGCGAGGGCTCCAAGTGGGCCTCTCGGCTGATGGCCCGCTTCGGAGATCGCATCGACTCGGTGAAGATATCTCACCCGAGCCTGGAAGACGTCTTCCTGCACCACACGGGTCGCGCATTCGCCCGTGCGGCCGAGACTGCGCCGGCCGACTAGGCAGGAGGTCCACACGACGGCGGCAGCGCCGGTACTAGCTAGCCCGGTTTGTGACCGGCGACGGTGCGGCGAGACTGGTGTTTCAGATAGCGTCCGGGTAGTACCCGTCGCGGGCTTGGATCTTGAGACCCTTGCGCCTCGACTTGACGACGATCTTTCGGAATCCCCGGCTGTCAAGCCCCCTCTTGGGCGTGTATCCGATGCTGTACTGCCCGCGAAGCTCCGCCTCGATCTGCCGAAAGATCTCGGACAACCTCCGACCAGAGGACACGCGGAATGCCGTTCCCCCGGTCTGGGCCGCCATTCTGTTCAGCGCAGAGGCTCCCGCGCCTACGTTGAGATAGGCCCGCCGAGCGAAGTGCCGGTCCACGTACTGGATCGTGTAGACGACCAAGTCGGCCCGCTGGGCCGCCTCGATAGCGCTCTTGAACTTCACTTTGCTGCCCACGTCGTAGCCGTCGGAAATGACTACGACTGCCTTGCGACCCACCTGGTCGCGGAACATTTCGTCAGCGGCCAAGTACAGAGCGTCGTAGAGCGCCGTGCTGGTCTGCTTCGCGTTACCGGTGGGATTGGGGTGGAAGCCGCCGGTAGGAGCCTCTACCACCAGCTCGGAGAGACCGCGCTCAAGCAGCCGCAGGGATCCTGTGTAGTCCTGAAGGAGCTCCACATTGCGGTCGAAACTCATCAGGAAGGCTAGGTCCTTCTCCTGCCGGAGCAAGGAGCGGAAGAACATCATGCCCGCGCTTCGCTCCGCTGGGATCAGGGACTGCTGGCTGCCGCTGGTGTCCACGAGCAGTCCGATCGTCAGCGGCAGGTCGGTCTGGTGCGCGAAGTAGGCAATCTCTTGCGGTGCGCCATCCTCTGAGAGGATGAAGTCGTCCTTCGTCAGGTCCGTCAATAGACGCCCTTGCCGGTCCTTTACCGTCACCATCACATTGACGACCTGAACGTCGAGGGTGAACACAGGATCGGAAGTTGTCACGCCAGCCTCTTGCGGGGCACAGGGCACTGCCGCCACAAGAGCAGCCACATAGGGAACAAGAGACCGCATCCACTTAGAAAAGACGAAAGGCTGGCGGCGGCGGTTTCCGACAGCTTCGGAAGCTGGCTCCGGCAGTTCGCCTGATCGCCTACGCGAATCGATGGTATTCGCGACAGAGCGACAGCGAGCGAGTCCCCCGCCATTCTGCCGGGCGGTCTCTGTCCGAAGGGTCCGACAAACGCTGTGACCCAGCACGGAGCCAACCTCCGTCAAGCGAGTGCAGTGCTACGGCTCTGTCTGCCGCGGACGGCCCCGTACCCGGCCGATTTCAGGTCTTCTGGGGTACGGCCCCAGAACCATTGGTCGGATCCGCCTTGCCTTCTTCCGTCATGCGCTCCACTGCTTCCGCTCCCAAGGTGTACGCATCGCGAAACGCTTCGGGCGCCAACTGGACGGCAGTTCTCCCCAAGTTGACGACCCAAGGCGCGATCTTGGAACCGGCTAGCGCCTGCGTGACGCTTGGAAACGGCTGGAAAGCGACCAGCACGAGCAGGACAGCCGTGCAGGCCAGAATCCCGCGGACAAAGCCGAAGCCCGCCCCCAGCAGTCGGTCGACCCACCCTAGGCCCGACAGCTGCCAGACCTTTGAGAGCAGCACCCCTAGGAGTGCGCCGACGAGCACACAGACCACGAAGATCACCAGGAACGCGACGATCGCCGCAAGGCGAGTGTTCGGCATCGATGGCTGCAGATGGCCCGCCAGCAGACCATAGCCCCACATTGAGGCGAACACGGCGACGAGCAACGATGCGATCCGCATCACTTCCTTAGTGATCCCATTGCGAAACGCGCCGAAGATCGACAGGGCGAGGATTCCGCAAAAGAAGATGTCAATCACTGCCAATCACTCGCCGAGCCCGCTGGGCGGCCGGCTCAAGCCGATCATCCCGGAGTATAGCCAACGATTCCTCGCACGCGAGCCCCCTACCGACTGCCCGACCGCTGGGGTCCCGTACCAGGCATGGGCGCGGAAAGGGGCCGGTCGCCACGCCGCTCGGCTTGGCCGTATGCCTAACCCAGTGTCGGTCGGCCAGTCTCGCGTACTCCGGCACAGGTGCTCACGACCGCCGGAGGGATATTCAGCCATACGGTTGTGGAACGAACGGAGGAGAAGTGCCTCCGTAGCATTGCTCTGGCATCAAACCGCGAGAACTTCCCGCCGTCCACCCGTGTGCGGTGCACGTACTGGTACTGGGTGACCCTAGAGCTCGCCTCCAGATAGGGCGCGATGCCTCGGAATATCGAATCGGCCAGCTCGACCGCCATCATTCCCAGCGACAGTGACGAGACGACCGCGTCGACCGTCGAGATACCACGCCTGTCCAGTTCGCGAGCAGCGGTTTCGGCGCCGGCCGGGACGAACCGGACACGCCGGTCGGGAATTGTCTCCCGAAGGTGCACAACGAACCTAGGGTTGATCTCAAATGCGAGAAGCCGGGTGTCTGAGGGAAGACGCCGCAAGAGCTCGCGGGTCATAGCCCCGGTCCCAGGCCCGAACTCGAGGACGACCTTCGGCCGGAGGCACGCAACGGGGTCCACCATGGCCCTTGCGAGCCTGCGGGAACTGGGCACGACGGAGGCTGTCTGCCGGAAGTTGCCGAGCGCCGATCTGGCGAAGGTCACTGCATCCATCGGGTTGCGGCCCATCTGGCCGGTGTGCGACCATCGCGACCTTCGGGCTACCATTATATCGGCTCGGGCAGCTCTCAGCGTCCGCGCCCAGACTTCCCAATGCGCAACCTCCTCGCATTGCTCGCGTTCCTCGCCTGCGTCGCTGCGGGCGTAGCGGAATCTGACACGCTGGCGCTCGAGGGCAGCGTGCAGCCAGACCTCAAGAGGGGCCTCGCGACCGTGTCCGCCGTCACGAGTCCTTACTACGCGGAGACAGATGTCCGGAACAGCCGCTTCGCATTCCGGGCGCTAGTGCCCGGCGCCTACACGTTGACAGTCTTGGATCCCGCATGGGGGGTCACGCGCCAAACCGTGCAAGTCACTCCTTCGTTCGCCGACGGCCGGGGCCGCGTGCGCGTTGACGTCAGCCTAGACCGCTCCAGCGCGGTCCGTTCCGAACGCTCGGTGCAGGCTGCCACGGTCTCCGTGGCCAAGCTCAAGGTGTCCCGCAAGGCAAGGAAGGCGGTGCGCAGCGCCCACGCCAAGTTCGCGAAGGGCGACATGGAAGGGGCGACGGCATTGCTCCGCAAGGCCGTGCAGATCTCCCCCACCTTCAGTGAGGCCTGGAACGAGTTAGGGACCGTTGCCTACAAGTCCGGGGACTACATCCAAGCGGAGCGATGCTTCCGCACGGCTCTTGAACACGAGCCGCTGGCGTTTGCGCCAATGGTCAATCTAGGGGGCGCCCTACTCTCCCAAGAGCGTTTCAGAGAAGCGCTGGACTTCAACCTGATGGCGCGCAGCATGCAGCCGCGGGACGCTCTCGCGAATTCGCAATTGGGCATGAACTTCTACCACGTCGGCCAACTGCACAAGGGGCTCGAATTCCTGCTGCGGGCCAAGGAAGCGGATCCGTCGCACTTCAGCCACCCGCAAATCTACCTTGCAGAAATCTACGCCAGGCTGGGCAAACTTCCGGAGGCAAAGGCGGCCCTTGAGGAGATCGTCCGGCTGCACCCGGACTCCCCGGTCAGGCAAGTCGCCGAGTCCGCCCTGACCCGGCTGAATGACCGACTGGCGGACCAAGATTCTCCCCGACAGTGACTACGTAGGGTCAGCCAGCCCGTTCGGACGCCGCTGGGGCCGCCGGGCAGCGGGTCCTCTGATACGCTCATTCGCATGACAACTCTCGACATGGGGAGCGAATTGCGCTGGATTGCGACAGCCACGATTGCGGTCGCATTGACCTGCGGCTGCGCACCCGCGGATAAGGCCAGCCGGGATGGTGCGATGCTGAGCAAGTTCGCCCGGAATCTCGACCGGGAACTCCCGTTGCCCGAGTACCCACGGCCCCAGCTCGTTCGAGGGCAGTGGCAGAACCTGAACGGGCCGTGGGAATACGCCATCACGGGGAAGGATGCCCCTCCGCCCGAATCCTTCGACGGGGAGATCCTAGTCCCGTTCGCAGCCCAGTCGACCCTGTCGGGGGTGCAACAAGCCCCCACTCCTGAGCAAGCGCTCTGGTACCGGCGAGTGTTTGAAGTGCCTCCGGAGTGGAGCGGGTCGCGTGTGCTGCTTCACTTCGGCGCTGTCGACTTCCATGCCGTCGCCTACGTGAATGGCGAGATGGCCGGCGAGCACAAAGGGGGTTACACGCCATTCTCCTTCGACGTGACGGACCTGTTGTCCGACAGTCCAGGGCAGGAGCTCAGCGTTTCGGTCTGGGATCCTACCGACGCATGGACCCAAGCACGCGGCAAGCAGGTCAGCGACCCGAGCGGAATCTGGTACACGTCCGTCACCGGAATCTGGCAGACGGTCTGGCTTGAGCCAGTCCCAGAAGAGTCAATCGCCTCGCTGAGGGTTGAGTCTGACATCGCCGCGGGCGCGGTCGATGTGACAGTGCGAACGCGCGGTGCCTGTTCCGGCTGCAGCGTGCGGCTCGAGGCATACCGGGACGGCACGCAAGTCGGAGCCGCCAGTGGCGAGCCGGGCAGCAGGATGCGGCTGACAGTCGAGAGCCCGCAGCTCTGGACGCCGGAGAATCCCAACCTGTATGACCTCGGGATCGTGCTCGCAAGGGACGGACAAGACCTAGACCGCGCTGCAAGCTACTTCGGAATTCGCGAGATCGGGCTCGGCAAGGACTCGCGCGGCTTCACTAGGCTGACCCTGAACGGAGAGCCGATCTTCATGTTCGGTCCTCTGGACCAAGGTTGGTGGCCAGACGGCCTCTACACGGCTCCGACAGACGAGGCGCTCCGCTACGACATCGAGGTCACGAAGCAGCTCGGCTTCAACATGGCCCGAAAGCACGTCAAGGTAGAGCCGTCCCGCTGGTATTACCACTGCGACCGGCTGGGACTGCTCGTATGGCAGGACATGCCCAACGGGAACCTGAGGCGCGGCCAGCCAGACAGCCTGCTCGTGCGGCCGACCGACGCCGAGGACGCAACGCGCCCGCAGGACTCCGCCGAGCAGTTCGAGGCCGAACTGGCGGAGCTGATTGACACGTTCGCGTTCTTCCCCTCCATCGTCATGTGGGTCCCGTTCAATGAAGGCTGGGGCCAGTACGACGTGACGCGCATCGACTCAGCGATTCGTCAGTGGGACCCGACTCGGCTCGTGAATGCGACCAGCGGGTGGACGGACCGTGGCGTGGGGGACGTGTTCGACGCTCACATGTATCCAGGCCCGGGGATGGAGCTGGTCCCGGAGGAGCGCGCCACACTCCTCGGCGAATTCGGCGGACTCGGATGGCCTGTTGAGGGCCATCTGTGGTGGACGGACCGCCGCAACTGGGGCTACCGCACGTACTTCAGCCGTGAGGAGCTGAACGCAAGGTATCAGGATGTCGTGGGAAACCTTGTCGGCCCCCGTGCGCTGGGTCTGGCTGCGGCCATCTACACCCAGACCACCGATGTCGAGGGCGAGGTCAACGGACTGATGACCTATGACCGCGAGCTCGTCAAGTTCGACGTTGACAGCGTGTTGGCGCTCCATGGCCAAATCTACGCCGCGGAGGGGACAGCGCGCACACTGCTGGCAACGTCCGAGCACTCCCCGCAGGACTGGGAGTACCGCACAGACCGGCCGCCGGACGGTTGGGCGCAAGGCGAATCGTCCGAAGGCTGGGCGTCCGGGCCTGCGCCGTTCCAGTCCGGCAACGATGCAAACTTCCCAACGGGAACGCTTTGGCCGGGAGGCGAGATCTGGATCCGGAGGTCATTCGACATAGAGAGCGCCCCCGAGAACGTATGGCTGCAGGCTTACCACTGGGTCGACCAAGGGGCGGTCTACATCAACGGCAACGAGGTCTGGAACTTCGAAGGCACCCGCGCTGGGGGGCGCCACTACGAACACCGGGACCTGAGCGCCCACGCGGACCTGCTCAAGGAGGGCCGCAACGTGATTGCCGTCACTGGA